>JAOACV010000039.1 GCA_026417675.1 Verrucomicrobiia bacterium | reverse complement strand
GGTGAGGAGGTCTCATGAGGCAGTTTCGTTCGAGCTTGGTTGTTCCCTTGTTGGCATTGGTGGCGCTCGCGCCAGCCGGCCACGCGCAAAGACAATCGCGATCGTGTTCGGTCGGCTACGTCTATCCGGCCGGTGCCCAGCAAGGCACCACCACCGAACACGTCATCGCCGGCCAGTTTCTGGGCGGCCTCACGAACATCTACGTTTCCGGCGGCGGCGTGACCGCGACCATCACCGACTACATTCATCCCATTCAAGGCAGCGAACTCAACCGTTTGCGCATCCTCGCTGACGAACTGATTGCGCGAAGGGCTGTCGTTCGTAAGGACTTCAAGACCCTGGAGAACTTTAGGAGCTTCAAGAACGCCAAGAGCATCCAAAAGAACCAGGCGGAGGCGGACAAGGAGATCGAAGAGATCAAGAAAAAATACGCCAACGCCGCCTGGACCGCCGAAGACGAGAAGCTTCTAGCCGAAGTTCGGAAAAAGATCTCGAGCGGCGTTCGTAGGCCGGCCAACCCGGCCATCTCCGAATTGGTCGTCTGCAACCTCACCGTTGCGCCCGACGCCGAACCGGGCCAGCGGGAAATCCGGCTCGCCACTGCCAAGGGCTTGTCCAATCCTCTCGTGTTTTGGATCGGCCAAGTCCCAGAGTTTTCGGAGCCGGCTTCGAAGGTCATTGCGCAGCAGGTCAGCAGTGTTACAAGGGCTTCAACCCGTCAGACCGCCAAGACCAAGCCCGAAATGAGGGTGACGCTGCCGGCAGTCATCAATGGGCAGATTCTGCCTGGCGAAGTGGACCGGCATCGTTTTAGGGCATCCAAGGGCCAGAAGCTCGTCATCGCCGTTTATGCCCAGCAGCGCATCCCCTACATCTCCGACGCAGTGCCCGGTTGGTTTCAGGCCACGCTTTCGCTTTACGACGGCAACGGCAAAGAGGTGGCCTACACCGACGATTTCCGCTTCGATCCCGACCCGCTCATTTACTACGAGGTGCCCGAAGACGGCGAGTATCTGCTGACCATCAACGAGGCGCTCTTCCGCGGCCGTGAGAGCTTCGTGTATCGGATCACCATCGGCGAACTGCCGTTCATCACCAGCATCTTCCCGCTCGGCGGTCCTGCCGGCGCGAAGACCACGGTCGAGCTGAGGGGATGGAATCTCCCGGCGACCAGGCTGATAGTGGATGATACAAACAAGACACCGGGTGTCTATCCGCTCTCTGTCCGCAGGGGTAGCCAGATCTCCAACTTTGTGCCGTTCGCCGTGGACACGTTGCCTGAATGCTTCGCCGAGGAATCCGGTCGTGGCAAGGCGCACGCCCAACGTGTCACATTGCCTATCATCGTCAACGGCCGCATCGAAAAGCCGGACGACGTTGACGTGTTTTGCTTCGAGGGGAGGGCAGGCCAGGAGATCGTCGCAGAGGTCATGGCGCGCAGGTTGAACTCGCCGCTCGATTCGATTCTTACTCTCACCGACGCCACAGGCAACCGGGTCGCGTTCAACGACGACAACACCGACAAAGGGGCCGGCCTCACCACGCATCACGCCGATTCCTACCTCACCGCGACGCTGCCGAAGGACGGCGCCTATCTTCTCTACCTCAGCGACGCCCAGCACAAAGGGGGGGCAGAGTATGGTTACCGCCTCCGCATCAGCCCCCCACAACCCGATTTCGCGTTGCGCGTCGTGCCCTCCAGCCTCAGCATGCGCGCCGGGGGCACCGCGTCGCTGACGGTTTATGCGCTGCGGAAAGACGGATTCTCCGAGCCAATCTCGATCCGGTTGAAAGATGCGCCGCAGGGATTCAAGCTTGGTAACGAGGTCGTTCCGGCCAACACCAACCAAGTGAATATCACCTTGACCGCCTCGCTCGCGTCGCAGAACGAGCCTGTCAACGTCAAGTTCGAGGGCCGCGCCACCGTTGGCGGCCGCGAAATTGTCCGTTCAGCCGTGCCTGCGGATGACCGGATGCAGGCGTTCGAATACCGGCACTTGGTCCCCTCGCAAGAACTCAAGGTCGCCGTTACCGGCACTTTCCAGCCCAAAGGTGTTGGCGCTTCCGTGAGAATCGTCAGCGACACGCCCGTAAAAATCCCCGCTGGCGGCACAGCCAAAGTCAAGCTCGGCACGGCCTCCAAGGCCATCTCTAACAGGGTGCGTCTCGTGTTGTCCGAGGCGCCTGAGGGCGTCGTCATCAAGGACGTCTCCACATCCGACGGCGGCATGGAGGTCGTCTTGGAAGGCGACGCCGCCAAACTCAAGCCCGGTCTCAAAGGCAGCCTCATCCTGGCCGCTTACCAAGCGCCTCCCGCGCCTCCGCCGCCCTCCAAGAAATCCCAAGCAAAACCGAAACCGAAGACGCCTCCCAAACTCGGCAATCCCATCGGCGTATTGTCGGCCATTCCCTTCGAGATTGTTAAGCCATAACTTGTGTGGGTGGGGCCGTCATGAGCCTGAAACCTTGGCGTGTGTTTTCGTGGCTGGCACTAACGATCGTGCTCGCGCCGGGAACGCGGGCACAGCAAACCGGCCCGCGCATCGGCTACGTCTATCCCGCCGGCGGCCAACAAGGCACGACATTTCAGGTCGTCATCGGCGGACAACGGTTGACCGGCCTGACCAACGTGTCCGTCTCCGGCGACGGCGTTCAAGCCGTCTTGCTCGAACGCAGTCGGCCGCTGACACCGCAGGAGTTTCGCGAGTATCTGGAGTTGAAGGCGAAGCTGGAGGTTTTGGAGGCGAAGCGGCTGGCCGCGATGGAATCGAGAAACTGGACCCCTGAAGACGGGAAATTATTGCAGGACACCAAGCAGAGGATCTCCGCCATCATGCGCAAGCCGGCCGGCGCGGTCCGAAAACCGCCTACGCCGGCATTGGCAGACATCATCACCGCGCAGTTCACGGTGGCCCCGGACGCGGAGCCGGGCCAGCGGGAAGTCAGGGTCGAGGGACAAACCGGCGTTTCCAATCCGCTCGTGTTCTGCGTTGGGCAACTGCAAGAATTCACCGAGAACCCTTCAGAGGCGATCGTTGTAAACCCGAGTGTCATCCAGAAATCCAGAGAAAGGCCCCAGACCAGCGCCCCGAAGACGGAAATGACCATCACCCTGCCAGCGACCATCAATGGCCAGGTTTTGCCAGGCGAGGTTAACCGCTACCGGTTCGCGGCGACGAGAGGCCAGCGGCTTGTCATCGTTGTCAGCGCGCGGCAGTTGATCCCATATCTTTCGGATGCCGTGCCCGGCTGGTTCCAAGCCACGCTCTCACTCTACGACGCCCAAGGCAGGGAAGTGGCCTACAACGATGATTTCCACTTCAATCCTGATCCGGTGCTCTACTACGAAGTGCCCGCGGACAGCGAATACGTCATCGCGATCAAAGACGCCCTCTACCGCGGCCGGGAGGATTTTGTTTATCGCATCACCCTCGGCGAGCTGCCGTTCATCACCAGTATTTTTCCGCTCGGCGGCCCTGTCGGCGCACGGACCGACATCGAATTGAATGGCTGGAATCTGCCGGTGACCCGCGTTGCCGCCGATAACCTGAACAAGACGCCGGGTATCTATCATCTCTCGGTGCGCAAGGATGGGCATGTCTCCAACCTCGTCCCATTCGCGGTGGACGCGCTGCCGGAACGATTGGAGGAGGAGCCCAACGACCTATCACGCCCGCAGCGTGTCGTGTTGCCCGTCATCATCAACGGCCGTGTTGATCAGTCCGACGATACCGACGTGTTCCAGTTCGACGGGAAAGCAGGCCAGCAAGTCGTCGCCGAGGTCATGGCACGGCGGCTTAACTCGCCGCTCGACTCGGCGCTGAAACTAACCGACGCCGAGGGCAAACAAATTGCATTCAACGACGACCATACGGACAAGGGCGCGGGTTTGACAACACATCAGGCCGATTCTTGGCTGCAAGCAACCTTGCCTGCCGACGGGAGCTATTACCTGCACTTGGGTGACACCCAGCAGAAAGGTGGCGCGGAGTATGCCTACCGTCTGCGCATCAGCGCGCCACAACCCGATTTCGAGTTGCGCGTCACGCCATCCAGCGTGGCCGCCCGCGTTGGCCGGGCCGTGCCCCTCACCGTCTATGCGTTGCGCAAGGACGGTTTCACCGGCGACATCACACTCTCGTTGAAGGATGCACCGGAGGGTTTCAGGTTGAGCACCGACACCGTGTCGTCCACTCAGACCGTGGCGCGGCTGACGCTCACCGTCCAACCCATCCTCGATGCGGTTCCCGTTGGCCTCAAGCTCGAAGGGCGCGCGACAATCCATGGTCGCGAAGTCGTCCATCTGGCCTTGCCCGCCGAAGAGATGACGCAGGCGTTCGAATACCGCCATCTCGTGCCTGCCAAGGAACTGAAGCTCGCGTTGACAGGCGGCTACAGGATTGGGCCAGGCATCGCCAAGATCGTCGGCCGCACCCCCGTGAGAATTCCCGCTGGTGGAACTGCCGCCGTGCGAATCGCCGCGGCGGCTCTCGCGTCATCAAAGGGCGTTCAATTCGCGCTTCGCGATCCGCCGAAAGGCATCGCCATCAAGAGCGCTTCGCCGTCGCGCGAGGGCGTGGAGATTCTGTTGGAAAGCGATGTCAGCAAAGTGAAGCTGGGTCAAAAGGGCAAGCTCACCATCACCGCCTCTTTAGAAAAACCCGCGTCCGCCGGGAAATCCAGAGCGCCAGAGGGCCAGCGGCCGTTGCCAGTATTGCCAGCAATTCCATTTGAGATCACAAACAAGTGACGCTGTGTTTGTCCGCTGAGGCTGCGAGATAGCTTCCGTTGTCGGCAGCGGATGGAGCGAATTGCGGCATGCCAAATGAGGCGGCCTACTTTGCCAAGCTTTTGATCTTTCCCAGCGCGAAGTCTTCGACGGGGATATCGAGGTCGCGCTCGGACTTGGAGCCATCGAGCGTAGTGCGCGAGCGGCCATGCTCCGGCTCGATCATGATCGTCGCCGGCACCCATCGCGTCCCTTGTTGGAAGAACTTCTCAACATTGATGCGTTTCACAAGTTGGCCGCCCTCGTCGAAGAGATGCACGCGCAACGGCAAGGCAAGGTCGGGACAAATCCATGTCTTGACCAACGCGTAGCCCGCGGTCGGTCTTCCGGCGGGGCGCGATTCTAGGATCTGGCAGGACTTGCCGGAGACGGTCTCTTGGCCGACAATCTTTTGCAATGGCCAATGCCAGTAGTCCTCCGCTAGGTCGTCGAGGGTCAGGTCGGATTCGAGAAACGGTTGTTTCATCACCTCCGGCGTCAGCGGCGTGACCTTGTCAGGCGGAGTGAACAAGAACCCCGTAGTTTTGTGGTCAGCGCTCTTTTCGACCAGCAGCGCCCGGCCTTTGTAGGCATCGGGCCACAGGGCTTGGTAAAGAATCTTCGTGGCCTCACCGTCACGCCGGCCCTTGATCAACAACTGACGCGTTTGCCGCTTGCCCGAGCCGGCCTGCACGACGATGAGCTTCGCGCGGATGCGAAAGCCCGTCGTCTTGCGTGCGTTGATGACCTTGTCAATCAGCTCCGTGGCGGCTGGGTTTGCTTGGTCGGAAGCGGCGGCAGCCCACAGCAACGCAGGGGCCGGCAGGGTCAACAACAAGGCGAGGCAGAATGGTTTCATCATTATTCGTATCGTAGCGCGGCTGTGGGGGACAGTCGAGAACCGCGCACGGCTGGATACAATCCGCCGAACACGCCTAGGGCGAGCGCGACGAGGATGGCTAGTCCAAACAATGCGGCACTGATCTCGCCCTCAATCTTTCCGTGAATCATTGGGGTGGTTTGGATCACCTTGATGGCGACGAACCCGAGGGCGACCCCGGCGAGGCCGCCGAGGAAACTCAGAGCCATGGATTCATAGAGGATCATCCGCACAATGCGACTGCGCCGCCAGCCGATCGCCAACAGAATACCGATCTCGTGAATCCGCTCGAACACGCTCATCAACATCGTGTTGGTCACACCCACCGCCCCCACAATGAGCGCAATGAGCGATGTCGCCCAGCTCATGCCCTTCGCGGCTTGGATGGCAGTGTTGCTCTGCGCCACCTCGCTGCTCGTGAACGCGTTGAAGCCGGCAAAACGCTCTTTGATCGTCTTGCGCAGGGACTCGACCTGCTCTTGCGTGCTGCCCGGCTCCAGTTTCACGTTCAGGAAGTTCACCTTGCCCGTGTTCTCGGTGACGCGCTGCAACTGTCGAAGCGACATGATGACCGCGCCGTTTTCCACGAGGGCCGTGCTCTCGAAGATGCCGCAGATGGTGAACTCGTCCGCTTCTATGTGAATCTTGGCGCCGATGGATTTGCGGAGCATGTCCGCCGCGACCGTCCCGATGACGACGGCTTTCTCATCGTCGCCGGACGGCTTGCGGCCTTTGACCACTTTCAGATGGTCCCACAAAAAACTGTCCAGCGCCCAGCCGAACACCAGAGTCGTCGGCGCGTCCTCAATGCTGATGAGATCGGTAAGCAAACCGCTGACTTCCTTCACACGGGGCAACTTTAGGAGATCCGCCGCAAACTTCTCGTTAAACGGGGCTGGCATTGGGCTTTGGCTGGTGATCTTTGTCACCACGAGGTCGGTGCCGCGCGCCCGATACGCCTGCTCCCAGCTTTTCTCGAATCCCCACGCGATGCTGGTGAGCGCGACGACCGCGGCGATGCCGATGGCGATACCCGCGATAGTCAGCAAGCTGCGCGTGCGCCGCCGGAGCAGATTCTTGAAAACGATGGTCAGGAAGGACACGATGGCTTGCTAGGTTCGGTTGTCGGAGATGATGCGGCCATCCAGAATCCGGATGACCCGGTCGGCGAAATTCGCTATGTTCCAGTCGTGGGTCACCACGACCATTGTCATGCCGCGTTGTTGGTGAATGCTCTGCAAATGTTCCATCACGCGTTTGGCGTTGGCGCTGTCGAGGTTGCCGGTCGGCTCGTCGGCCAGCAACAACTGCGGCTCGTTGGCAAGGCTTCGGGCGATGGCCACGCGCTGGCGCTCGCCACCGGACATTTTGGGCGGCAGGTGATGCAGCCGCTCGCCCAGACCCACCGACTTCAGCAACTCTGTCGCGCGACGCCGCCGCTCGGCTGCCGACCACGGCATTTCAAACATGGGAATCTGCACGTTTTCCAACGCGGTCAGCGTCGGCAGCAGATGGAACGACTGAAACACAAACCCGATCGTTTGCGCGCGGAACCGGCATAGGTCGGGGATTTCGAGGAGAGACTTGCCGCGGAACAGAATCTCGCCCTCACTCGGTTCGTCCAACGCGCCCAGCAACTGGAGCAGGGTGGACTTGCCGCAGCCGCTTGGACCGACGATGGCCGCAAACTCCCCCTCTTCAATTGTGAAATCGGCCCCGCGCAAAGCCTGAACGCGCCCCTCGTCGAAGGACCGTTGCACGTCACGCACTTCGATCAAGACGGCGCTCATCCGGTCGTGTGTGTCGGCGTGCGACTTGGCTCAGCCGTGAACTGTAACAGGCGCGAGTTGCGGCACCCCGCCAAAATGCCGCTCCAAGAACCTCTCCACGAGAATGTTGAACTCGTGGGGCCGTTCCATCATCGGCGCGTGGCCGCAACGGGGAATGAAATGCAACTCCGCCCTGGGCAGGCATTCTTTGAATTCGTGCGCAACGGCTGGCGGGGTGATATTGTCGTCCGCGCCCCATGCCAGCAGCACCGGGCATCGAATCCGGTGCAGGACGCTCTGCAAATTGTCCCGCTTGGCCGATTTCGCCACCCGGATGATTTTGAGCGCGCGCTGCGGACAGGAGAGCGTTTCGCTCACCTCGTCCACCAGCGCTTCCGTGACGTGGCCTTCCTCGTAGAAGACTTCGCGAATCTTCTGACGCAACCACTCCCGGCTTGGCCGCCGCGGCACGTTGCGCTCAAACCCGCGTTCAAACAACCCCGAGCTGCCGGTCAGCACCAGCCCCGCGATTCGGTCCGGAAACCGCAACGCTAGGTGCAACGCAATGTGCCCGCCCAGCGAATTGCCTCCCAGCACGGCGCGATACACGTGATGATGATCGAGCATCGCCTTCACGTGATCGCCAATGCCCTCGACGCAACTCTGGTCCGCTGGCAAATCGAAAACAGGCAGTTCAGGGGTCATCACCTTCCAGCGGTGCGACAAATGCTCTGAGCAAGCGCGCCAGCCCGCCGCATTGCCAAACATGCCGTGCAGGAGCACCACCACAGGTTTTTCCGGATTCTGTTTGCCGTTTTCCATGCCGGTTTCCGTCAACGAGTCTCTTTGCCTGGCTGACTGCTGAACAATGTGCGACCTCTTCATAAAACGGTCTTTAGCTCGGCTCGTCGCCATCGCCTACCAACGCTATCCTCGAGTTCATCAGACATCTTTCAAAGAAGCTCTTTGCCTGTTTACTCTAATTGGCTCGGCCTTCGTTGGCAACGACGGAGTTTCGCGCTTGGCGACTCTTCGGCTACAAGGCCTTCGGGCCGGGTTCTTCAATAAGGCGTTGCTTTGGGGGATGCCTGTCGTAACTTGGCTTGAAAACGTGGGTTATGCAGACGACCTTCGGTGCCAGCAAATGAAGTGACCCGCGACCAAGCGCCAGCTTTCCTTTGTGTCGACTGGCCTTGAACTTTGCCGCCCCGCCTTTACACTCGGCCCATGCCTCGATCACGTTCACAGATCGCTCGTGTGTTGAAAATCATGGCTCGGTTGCGCGCGCCGGGCGGTTGTCCTTGGGACCGCGAGCAGACCCACCACTCGCTGCGCTACTATGCGGTCGAGGAGGTTTATGAACTGATAGACGCCATTGAGACGCGCGATGACGCCGGGATGCTGGAGGAACTGGGCGACCTGTTGTTGCAGGTGGTGTTTCACGCACAGATGGCGAGGGAGCGACGGCGGTTCGATTTCGAGGACGTGGCTCGCGTGCTCGCCGACAAACTCTTGGCGCGGCATCCCCATGTGTTCGGCAACCGCAAAGCGCGCACGCCCGGCCAGGTGCTCGCGCAATGGCACGCGCTCAAACACGCCGAGAAGGGCCACCAGCGCCCTTCCGTCACCGACGGCGTGCCGCGGCATCTGCCGGCGCTGATGCGCGCGCAGGAGGTGCAGAAGAAGGTCGCCCGCGTCGGCTTTGACTGGGCCGACGCTGCGGGGGTGCTCGACAAGATCGAGGAGGAACTTCGCGAGCTTCGCCGCGAACTCGGTCGCCGACGCCGGCGCAAGGTCGCGGAGGAGCTGGGGGATTTGCTCTTCGCTCTTGTCAACCTCGCCCGGTTTCACAGGTTCGATGCGGAAGACCTGTTGAATCAATGCACGAAGAAATTCATCACCCGCTTTCGCAAGATCGAAGCCGCCTTTGCCTCGCGCGGCAGAAAGTTGAGCGAGGCCACGCTGGAGGAAATGGAAACGGAGTGGCAGAAGGCGAAGAACAAAGCAAGAGGGGAGCGGTAAGCGGAAAACAAAACGGTAAGCGGAACCTTGACAACGAAACTTCTCACGGCAGTTTCAATCATGGCGGCTGCGGTTGCAGCCCATGCGGTGACATTGGTGGAGAATGGTCGGCCGCGGGCAGTCATTATCATGCCGGACCAGCCTTCGCCGGCGGCGAAGCTCGGTGCACGGATTTTAAGGGACCACATCAAACAGATTTCGGGAGCGGAGTTGCCGATCCATAAGGAAGACACGGTTTCCGGAGAGCCGACAGAGGGGCGAGCGTGGGTGCTGATTGGCGAGGGCAAGCGAACGGCCGAGTTGGGCCTCTCCAGCAAGTCCCTTGGTCCCGGCGGCATGGTCTTGTGCGCAAAAGCCAACGTCCTTGCGTTGTTTGGCACCGACGGGCGCACGCCGACGGACTGTGTTGGGACGCGCTATGCGGTCGTCACGTTCCTGGAGGACAAACTTGGCGTGCGCTGGCTCTGGCCTGGAGAACTCGGCAAGGTCGTGCCGCGACGCGAAACCATCAGTGTGAAGGATTTCAGCAGCCAGTTCGCACCGCGACTCGTCCAGCGAAGAATTCGCGATGCGGGGTGTAATGACCGGCTTGAGATTGGGCTGAAGAACCTCGGGTTCACGGCTGCAGACTACAGGCGCCAGCGGGACGCGGCGGAACGGGTCATGTCGGAATCGGGCGGCTGGTTCGGCTGGCAGAAACTGGGCGGTTCGTTCAACGTCAGCGGCGGCCACGCCTTTGGACATCTTTGGGAAAAATACGGCCGGGAGCATCCTGAGTGGTTCGCAATGCAGCCGGACGGCTCGCGCGACCAATCGCGCAACGGGGCGCGCTCGCGGCTCTGCAAATCGAACCCGGAACTCATCGCGGCCATCGCGCGCGAGAAGATCGAGGAGTTGAACAAACAGCCCGGCCTGCTCGGCGTGTCGCTCTCGCCGAACGACGGCGGGGCGAACACCTTCTGCACTTGCCCAAAGTGCGAGGC
>JAOACV010000399.1 GCA_026417675.1 Verrucomicrobiia bacterium | reverse complement strand
CGCCGAGTGCGGGTTGCTCGCGGTCACGATCACCAAGGATAATCGTTACTCCGCTCCGTTCATGGACCTCGTGAACACGTTCTACGGCGGCAAAAACGTGCCTGTCGGCGTTGTTCGCAACGGCATGACGCCGAAAGACAGCGCCTACACGCGCGAACCGGTGCTGGCCGTTGACAACGGCCGCCCGCGCTACCCGAAAGCATTGCGCGACGGCAAGGATGCGCCGGAGGCGGTCGCGTTGCTGCGCCGGGTGCTGGCCCAACAGCCCGACGGCTCGGTCGTGATGGCGCAGGTGGGTTTCTCGACCAACTACGCGCGCTTGCTGAACTCCCAACCCGATGACGCCTCGCCGCTCGACGGCACGGAACTGGTGCGCAAGAAAGCGAGGTTGCTCTCGATCATGGCCGGCGCGTTCAGCGACGAACTGATCGCGAAACGCTACAAGGAATACAATGTCAAGACAGACGTGCCCTCCTGCCAGCAACTGGCCAGCCAGTGGCCCACGCCGGTCGTCTGGAGCGGCTACGAAATCGGCCAGGCCATCCTGTTTGCCGCGCAGTGCATTGAAAACGACTTCGGCTGGGTGAAGCATCATCCGATTCGGGAGGCTTACGGCCTCTACATGAAGATGCCCTACAATCGCCCTACGTGGGACCTTACCAGCGTCCTCTACGCCGTGCGTCCCGATCACGGCTACTTCGACCTCTCCGCGCCGGGTCGTGTCATCGTTGAGCAGGATGGTTTCACCAAGTTCGAACCGGCCCCCAGCGGCACGCACCGTTACCTGAAGGTCAACGCGGAGCAGATCATCCGCGTGAAGACCACGCAGGAAGTCCTCTGCAGCGCGCCGCCGAGAAGGAAATAGGTGTTGGTGTGCTTTTTCAAGGAGCGCGCTGTGCAAGCGCTGCCATGTTGGCGGCGGCGGCTCAGAACCGCCGCTCCCCTGGTCGGGGGACATAAACGGCTTTCGTTCCAACTACCGCGCCGGCAGCAGCCACACGCGGCCGGCGGCGTTGGTCAGCGGCCTGTCTGTCAATACCAGCACCTGCGCGCAGGTGGCGGTTTTCATCGGTTGCAACTCGCGCTCGCCGGCCCCGGCTGACCATACGACGTTGGTGGAGCCGCTCATCTGCGCCGCGCTGGTCCGCCACCGCACGGCGATCTTCACGCCCGGCCGGGCGTCGGCGATGCCGATGCGATAGACGAGGTTGGAATTAACGCGGATGTTGTCGCTCTCCCATCCCTTCAGCTCCTTCGGGCTGCTGATGGCGCGCCAACAATCGGGCGCGGAGTTCGTAACCCAGCTCACGCGGAAGTCGGCGTTGCGGACGAGATTGCCGGGCGGATCGCTCGGCGGCAGCGTGACGCTCGTTGCGGCGCCGATGCCCGTGCCCGCCCCGACGCGGGACACGGCGAGCTTGCGCCGGCCGAGTGACACGTTGCGAAGTTCCCACGCGCCGCTGGTGTCCGTGAGCGTCGAGTAAAGAGTGCCGAGCACAACGACCTTTGCGGGATGACCGGGCAGCGGAGCGTCTTTCGGCCACGTGACGCGCCCGACCACCGACGGCGCTTTCATGGTCTTCAGCGGGACGATCGTAAACAGCGTGTGCATGACGTCGGCGCAAACGCGGGCGCTTTCGTTGGCGCATTCGAGGATGAGCGGTTGGTCCTCGCGGCTGGCGAGCGCCTTGACATCGTCGTGGCACCTGGCCGTCCGCTGCTTCGCATACTCGACCAAGCCGTCCATGCGCTGGAGCAACGCCGCGACCGCCGACGGCTCGTCGCGGCCGAGCAGACGCGGTTTGTAGCCGGCGATGGTGATGGCTTTTGCGTCCAGCCAGTTTTCGAGCCGCTTGTGCATCTCGCCGCCGATGGCCGCGGCGTGCGGCGGCGCGCCGGTGTCCTCGACGAAATGCAGCAGGCTGCCGATCCAGCGCGCGGCGTTCTGCGGCGTCTCGGTCCGCAACGCCTGCGCCGCGCGCAAGAAATACGGCCGATAGGTTTGCGTCACGTCGGGCATCATGTGGCCGACATGGCGCGGCATGGCCGGAAAGATCAGGAAGTCGTCGGGATAGAAGTCGTTTCGCGTGGAGCCGCGCCAATCCGGCATCAGACAGTATTCCTGAAACCGCCTCCATTCCTTGCCGAAATACGCCTCTGCCTGCGCCCGCTCCGGCAGGACCTCCTGCGCCGCGGCGGTGATCTGCGGATGCGGCCCCCATGCGAGCGCGGACGGGCCGGCACACAGGGCCGTGCAAAGATTGAAAAGGATCGCTTTTCGTTTCACTTGCGTCTCCGCGGCCGACGTTTACCTCAGCCGCTTCATGAACTCGTCAATCGTCGGCTCGCCCTTGAGCCAGCCGAGCGAGGCGAGGAACAGGTCCATCTTGCGGGTGGTCTCGACGAAGTATTTGTTCTCGCCCCGGCCGAAGTTGAAAAAGCCGTGCGGCTGGCCCTCGAAGCCGACCAGTTCGCAGCGGTTGCCGGCCTTCTTCATCGCCTCCGTGAACGCCCGGGCCGTCGCGTAGGGAACGGTCGTGTCGGCCATGCCGTGAAAGATGATCGCGGGCGGCGCGCCGGGCCGGACGTGGTGACAGGGCGAGATTTTCACCGGCGCGATGCCGCAGCGTTCCTCGGTCAGCTTCAGCCGGTCGTTGCCGACTACGCCGTCGCCTTGCAACGGCGCGAGCACGAGCGCGGGGTTGAACATCACCATCGCGTTGGGCTTGGAACTGACCGTGGTGTCCTCGCCTTTCTCATCCAGACCCTCGATCGTCCCCACCGCTCCAGCCAGATGCCCGCCCGCCGAGCCGCCGCCCGCCGCGATGCGATCGGGGTCCACGCCGAGCCGTTTGGCGTTGGCGCGAACCCAGCGGATGGCCGATTTCGCGTCGGCGACGCATTGCACCAGCTTGACCTGATGACGCGAGGCGACGCGATAATCGGCCGTCATCGCCACCATCCCGCGCGAGGCCAGATACTCGCATTGATGAAGGAACTGCCCCGGTGAACCGGTCGTCCAGGCACCGCCGAAGAAAAACACGATCGCCGGTCGCTTGTCGTCAGGTTGGTGGCCTTCGGGCGCGAAGATGTATAGGTTGAGCTTCACGTCGCCAACGGTTTTGTAGACCTCGACTTTCGCGCCGGGAAGTTGCGGCGGGTATTCGAAGCCCGACCTCTTTGGGCGCTTCGAGGCCGCTTGCTGCGCCCACAACGGCGTGAGCGCAATGATGACGGCAAAGGCGCAACTGGCGAATGGAGTCAGTCTTTTCATAGCGCTCCCATCTTGACCGCTCGCCGCCCGCGCAGCAAGCAAGCTTTGCGTTTCGACCCCAATCATTACGATGAGAATGGAGTTGACGATTTGAGGATGCGGAGCGCGGACGCGCTGCCGGGACGGGGGGAAAGTTTTGCTTTCGCGGGGCGCGAGGGACGCTGACTCCGCCGAAGGCCAGCATTGTTTCAGGGATACGCGTGTCGGAAGGCAATGCTCCGCCACCTCCAGTGGCTACGGGACGGAGCGGGCAGGCGATCGGTTCGGTGGTGGCGTCAGCCGCTGGCGACAACCAGGCCGGGGCGGCCCGGGCCGTGCGTCGGCCACACGCGTTGCGCCCAACGCTGCCACCAGCACAGCCACGCCCCGGCCACCAGCACCCGCGCCACCCATTGCCGCGAGCGCCAACTCAAC
>JAOACV010000398.1 GCA_026417675.1 Verrucomicrobiia bacterium | reverse complement strand
GGCTGCGACAGCAGCTCGATCAGCTTGTCGGCGACGACGCCCGCCTCGCGCGCATCGCGCACGTCCTCGACGATGCAGACGAATTCATCGCCACCGAGGCGTGCCAGCGTATCGCCGACGCGCAGGTGGGTGAACGCATACAACCGAGAGACACCATCGAGACCGATACCCTGGGCTGTGCCTTCGCGCCCTCGCAGCAGCACGGATTTGACCACGTCCGTCTCGCGCGCGGTCCTGCCAGCCCAGTTTTCCGGATCGGGATAGCGCACGAGGATTCGCCCCTCCCGGTCGAACACCTTCAACGTGGAGCCTTTCGGCAGTCGGGCCTCGCCAGCCACTTCCTTCAGCCAGCCCCAATCCAGCCCCGCAAAGATCACCCCCAGCAGGTCGCCCGTCTCGCCAAGCAGCGGGTAGCCGAAGTTTAAGGTCGTCCTGCCGGTGATCGGACACATTTCATAGTCGCCAACCGCGAAATCGCGCCGCTGCGCCGCGCGTCGAAACCAGGCGCGGTCGGCCACCGAAACCGGCCTCGCAGGCGGGAGGGCGCTGCACAGAATCTGTCCGTCCGCCGTCGCCACGCCGAAGTTGGCGTAAAGGGGATGCTGTTTCTGCAATTCGGCCATCAGCGCGCTGCACGCCTTCGGGTCGCGCGCGCGGACCTCCGGCAGGCGGGCGAGGAAAATCAACAGTTGCCGCGCCCCCTCGACAAAGCGCTCCTGCGCGCCTGCGGCGAGCCGCGCCACGCGCAAGGCGTCTTCCTTTGCGCCGCGCGCCGCCTCCTCCCGGCGCTCGGCGGCCGTGTAAAGCGTCAGCGCCATCGCCGGCACGACCGCCAGCAACACCAACGTCAGCAGCCGCATCCGCAAACTCGGCGTTATCAACCGCCTGATCAACCGTCTCATTGGTCTTGCACCGATCACCGCGTTCTCCGAACGCGCTCCACCTCGGATTGTGCAACAGCGCTGGCCGCCGCCTACCGCTTCCTCAACTGCAGCGTAATGGATTTCCGGCCCAGCTCGTCTCCCGCCTCGCTGACGGTCTCGATGTCCGGGTCGTTGGCGAAAAAGCGGTGAATCACGCGCCGTTCATATGGCGTCATCGGCTCCAGATGGACCGACTCGCCCCAGCGCCGGACCCGGTCGGCTTGCTCCTGCGCGTGCTTGATCAATAGGTCGCGTTGGCGCTCGCGGTAGCGGCAAACGTCCACAATGACATGCGGCGCGGCGGGGTCCTGTTTGCGCAGCATGCGGTTCAGGAGGAACTGCAGGTTGCTGAGGGTCTGGCCTTGTTTGCCGATCAGCCGGCCGCCCTCCGGCGACTCGATGTGCAGCAGCAGGCCGTCCTCGGTCGTGAACTGGTCCACCTTGCCCTCGATGCCCATCAACCGCAGCATCTCGCTCAGCGTCTGTTTGGGGTCCAGTGGCATACTCTCATCGTTTGGCGGGTGCCGCGGCTGCCTTCTGATCGCGCAGCGCCAGCCACTGTTGCAGGATACTCAACAAGTTCTGCACCGTCCAGTAAAGCAACAACCCGCTGGAGACGGTGTAGAACAGGAACAGGAACATCACCGGCATCAGCATCATCATCCGCTGCTGCGTCGGGTCCGCCGTTGTCGTCGGCGTCAGCTTTTGCTGCCAGATCGTCGTGGCGCACATGATCAGCGGCAGCGGATTCAGTTGGAGAAACGCGCTGTCACCCAGCGACAGAATCGTGTCCGGCTGGCTCAAGTCGCGAATCCAAAGGAAACGCGCGCCGCGCAACTCGATCGCCGTGCGCAGCATCGTATAGAGCGCGAAGAACACGGGGATTTGCACCAGCAGCGGTAGGCAGCCGCTCATCGGGTTGACCTTGTGCTCCCGGTAGAGCTTCATCATCTCCTGCTGCTGTTTCTGCGGGTCGTCGGGATACTTTTCCTTCAACTTCGCGAGATGCGGCTGCAACTCCTGCATCTTCTTCATCGAACGGGTGCTGATGGCTTGGATCGGCCAGAACAGCAGCTTGATGATGATGGTGATGATGATGATCGCAATGCCGTAGTTGGGGATGATGCGGTGGACCGTGGTTAGTCCCCACAACAACGCCTCGCTGATCCGACCCCACATGCCGAACTGCATCACTTCCTCTTGATGGTCGCCCAACGCCGCCAGCCGTCGGAACTCCTTCGGGCCGGCGTAGAGTTTGAAATCGCGCGTCACCGCCGCGCCCGGTTCGACACTCACGGCGTTCAGGCGCAACCAGCCGCGCACGCCTTGCGGCGGCGTCTTGGCCTTCGGCGTCAGCGACAACGGCAGGTCGAACTCCTTGCCGGCGATGCCGGCCGCAGGCTCGGCCGGGGTCAGCACCATCGCGAAGTAACGATTGTTCACAGCCGCCCAGCGGACCGTGTTGGTGGCCGCCAGTGGCTTCGAGGCCAGCGAACTGGCGGCGTTATAGGAAGCCTTTGCCCGGCCCGTGACGCTCAACGGCCCCCCGTCCCAGTAGTCTAGGCTGACAAACGTCGGGTCGTCCAGCGCATCCAACTGCGCCGCCGTGCCGAGCGCCACGCCAAACGCCGGCGTCTGCTGCGTTTGTTGGCCCGCGTTCTCGAACCGCATCCGGCATCCGATCACGGAATCAGCCCCCAGCCGAAACTCCTTGGCGATCTTGATCCCGCCCGCGGTCTCGCATGTCACCACCGCGTTGGTCGGGCTGGCCTGTTGCAGGCCATAGACCGCGTTACTGTCCGCGCCCGGCCAGTCTGCCAGCGCCAACACCGGCTCCGGCCCGAACAGATTCAGCGTCACCAGATCAGGGTTGTCGGGGCTGACAGTCCACTTTTTCAGCAACACGTCTTTGATGCCGCCGCCGTAGCTCGTGATGATCACGCGCACCGACTCGTTCTCCAGCGTCACCGTCTTTTCCGGCGGGCGCGGCTTGGGCGGTTCTACGGGCGGAGCCGGCTTGATCTCGGCTGGAGGCGCGGGTTTTTCGACAACATTGGTTTGCGCGACACCCGGTTTCGGTTCCGCCCCCGGGGGTGGCGGCGGCCAGAGATGGTTTACCAGCGCCTGCCAACCGAAAAGGATGGCGAAACAGATGATGACGACGATGAAAGCTTTCCTGTCCATTTATGCGGCGTCAGCGCGTTGCGCGTCGTGCGGATTGCGTGTGGAGCGTGGGGGGACTGGGTCGTAGCCGTGGCCGCCCCACGGATGACAGCGCCCCAGCCGCCGCAATGCCAGCCACCCGCCACGCCACGCGCCGTGCGCCCGCAGCGCGTCCATCGCGTAGTGCGAGCAGCTCGGCAGAAACCGGCAGCCGGTCCGCGCCGGCAACAGGCCATGCAGCGCCGGCGACACGAGCAGTTGATACGCCCGCAACAGTTTGAGCAGAATCCAGGTCATCGAATCGTCTTGGAACGGGGAGCTTATCCGGCCGGCGCTTTCAGCGCGTCGGCTGCCCGCAGCAACTTCAGCAGTTCCTGCTGCGCCTCTGGCATCGAACAGTTCACAATACCACGCCGGGCCACAATCACCACGTCACATCGCTCCGCCACCTGCTCCTGAATCAGCCGCCAGGCTTCCCGCAGGATGCGCCGCGCCCGATTCCGATGCACCGCGCCGCCCAGTTGCCGGCTGGCCACCACGCCCAGCCGTCGGCCGGGCAGAGTGTCGCTGCAAAACACGTTCAAGAGCATCAGTCGCCCCGTCACCT
>JAOACV010000397.1 GCA_026417675.1 Verrucomicrobiia bacterium | reverse complement strand
CAGCATGGATGGCCGGGTCAGCCAGCACGACGTCAAAACGGGTGGTGGTCCCGACGGTTGGATGCCGTCGCCTGGCCTTCGTAAGCTGCGGCTCGCTCTGGTCGCAGCACATCACCACGCGCGCGCCGTCGGCCTCGTGGAAGTTGCGGAGCAGGTTCGGTCCCCAGTAGCCGTAGCCGATGACAGCGATGTTAATCATGACGCCTCACAGGGTTTTCCATTGGGCGGGTTCGTAGAAGACGCCGAAGTGGGTGCTGAACAACGCGTGCCGAACGTGGAAGTTGCCCCCGACCTGCGCGCTGTAGAGCCGCTTGAATTCCGAATCCCATATCCCGATGTTGAGCGTGTAAAGCTCGGCCGTCAGTTTCAACGGCGGCGTCAGGACCTCCACGACGCCCCGGCCAGTCGCCAAGGGGATGCGCAGGCCGTCCACGAACGCGGAATGGACGCAACAATGCACATTGTCAGACCGGCTGAAACCGACGCAGAAGTTCGGATTCGCCACCGGCTCCCTCGCCTCGTAGGTCAACCGCACGCGCATCCGTTCGCCGAACTCGAACACCGTGCGGGGATTGCCCTGTTCATCAAGCATCCGCACATCAGTGAACACGATGGGGCACTTGCTGGCGTCGCTCGTGCCTAGAATCCCCTGCGCCCAAGGGGCGATCTCCAGATGACTGTCCTTCTCGTAGAGGCCGATCGCCGTCTGCACGTCGCCGTCGTGAATCAGCCGGCCGCCACGCAGGTAGATGACGCGGTCGCACATGGCCTTGACGGCAAACATGTTGTGCGAGACCACCAGGACTGTGGCGTTGCTGTCGCGCAAGCGGCGCGCGAAGCCCATGCATTTGCGCTGAAAATGCAGGTCGCCCACGGCCAGCACCTCGTCAATCAACAGGATGTCCGGATCCAGATGCGCGGCTACGGCGAACGCCAACCGGACATACATGCCGCTGGAGTAAAACTTCACCGGCGTGTCAATGAACTTCTCGATCTCGGCAAAGGCCACGATCTGGTCGAGCTTGCGCGTGATCTCGGCGCGGCTCATGCCGAGGATGGAACCGTTGAGGAAAATGTTCTCCCGCCCGGTCAGCTCGCGATGAAATCCCGTGCCGACCTCCAACAGGCTCGTGAGCCGACCACGGTATTCGATCCGGCCTGCCGTCGGCGGCGTGATGCGGGAGAGGATTTTCAACAACGTGCTCTTGCCCGCGCCGTTGGGACCAATGATGCCCAGCATCTCGCCCGGTTGCGCCTGAAGGTTGATGTCCTTCAGCGCCCAGAAGTATTCGGGCGAGGCGTCGAGCCGCTGCTCATGGACTTGGTGAAGCGTCGGGCGCGACCGTCCGTCGCGGCGAAAAAGGCCCCGCGCCCATGCCGTGAGGTCCTCGCGCAAGTTGCCGCTCGATCTCGCGCCCCCGTAACGGTAGCGCTTGCCAAGGCCGGTGATGGTGATGGCGGCGTTCATGGTCGTCCTCACAGAATGTCCGCCATGCGCGCTTCGCGGCTGCGGAAGAACCAAAGGCCGGCGGCCAACAAGAGGATGCCGATCGCCAGCGAGTTCAGGACGAGCGCTGTGTCCATCGCGCCGGTCTCCAGCAGGCTGCGATAGGCGGTCACAACGCCGGCCATCGGGTTGAGGAATAGCACCCGTTGGACGACCTCCGGCAGCCGCGAGGCGGGATAAATGACCGGCGTGGCCAGCATCAGCACCTGCATCAAAAACGGCACGGCGTGTTTCACGTCGCGGTATTGGGCGTTGAGAGCGCCGAGCGCCAGCCCCACGCCGAGGGCGGCGCAGGACTGGATCAGCAACAACAGCGGTGTCAGCGCGACCATCTGCCAGCGCCAATGCCCCATCCACAGCGCCAGCCCGTTCAAGAGCGCCCAGCCAATCGTGAAGTCCAGCAGCGACCCGAACACGATCGCGCCAGGGATGACAACGCGCGGAAAGTAAATCTTGGTGATCAGGCCGGCGTTGGCCTCCATGCTCATCGCCGACTGCGACACGGTGGTTGCGAAGGTATTCCACGGCACCGTGGCGGCCAAGTAGAACAGCAGGATCGGCAGTCCGTCGGTCGGCATCCTGGCGATCTTGCCGAAGATCAACGCAAACGCGCCCGACATCAGCAGCGGTTGCAGGATCACCCAAATGACGCCCAGCGCCGTCTGCTTGTAGCGGACCTTGATGTCGCGCTCCACGAACGTCCAGAACAGCTCGCGGTAGTCCCAAAGGTCTCTCAGGAACTGCCGCAGTCTCTCGCGCTGGTCGGCAGAGATGATGGTGGCCGCGTTCACGGTGAGATTAGAGACCTAAATTCATAAATCAGTCCGCGACACGTTCGAGATGTTCGCGGGAGACCTCGACCCGCGCGCCTTGTGCGAGAGCATCCAAGAGGAGAATGACCCGATCGCGGTCGCTCATCTCACGTTCGAAAACGCCCTGCAAGCCTCGCAGCGGCCCGCTCTGAATCTCGAGGACCTCGCCCGGACGGAACTGGGCCGGGGTGACGGTGACCACGTCGTCGGGCGCGTGCGCTCGGATGGCCTCGATGATGGCATCTTCAACGGCCGCCGGTTTGCTGCCGAAACTGACGATGCCGGCAACCCCGTTGGCATATTTGACCAGCCGGCCCGATCGTTCCAAATCGAACCGGGCGAAGAGGTAGCCGGGAAACAATGGCTCGGTGACCCATTTGCGGACGCGGCGGATGACCTTCCTGCGGCGCAGTTTGGGAAAGAGGGTTTCAATGCCCTCCCGCCGGAGGCTCGTCTGGGCCACCGTCTCTTGCCGCGGCTTGGAGTGGACTGCATACCAGCGCATGTCGTCACCTCTGGGCAAGCTGCCGCCCTTCAGGTGCGTCCCGACGGACATCAGGGCGCCTGTCGCGGCTTCGCTCAGTCCAGCGAAGGTTCATTTTTGTCTTGTCTCGGCGGAACCGCCGCCGGCAAAAGCGGTCAACACGCTACAGCAGATGCTCGATCAGAGGATTGTTCAGCAGCGCGCTGATCTTGCGATGGAACTCGCGCGCGCGTTGCAGTCGCTCGGCGATCACGCGCGCCTCTTTGCGCTGGTTGTCGTCGCCGTTGGCCAACGCTTTCTCCAAGGAAGCGTTCACGTTGTCAATGCGCACGGCAGCCGTGTCGAGCTTCTTGCGAATGGTCGCCAGAAAACTGTGGCGCAGAACGGCTTTGAAATCGGTCTCGGCCTCGTAGAAATCGCGCCGGTCGCCCTTGACCCAAACGTGTTTCACCGCCGCCCACAACTCCAGTTGCCGGACACACGTGCTGACGCTGGCCTTGCTGACGGCCAATTCCTCGGCGATTTCATCCAGACACATTGGGCGTGGACTGAGATAGAGCAGCGCGTAGATCTGGCCGATCACTTGGCCGAAGCCAAACGATTGCGTCGTATGACCGCCCGATTCGATAAACTGCTGACAGGCAGCACGGAGCTCGGATGAGATATGGTTTAAGACCAAGGGCATCGTTCAGTTCAAACTGAACGTTTTTAACAGTCGCCGCGCCAGTCCCGCAAGCCTTTTTTCGCGTGCTTTTCTGAGCCAACCCTGCCCCCTAACCCATCCACAGGATCACCATCGTCGTTATAGCCCATCCGGCGCAGGTCAGCAACATCAGCCGGTCCCGCCAGACCAGCCGCGCCGGTTCCTCCGCATGGCCGCCCCAGTAAAGC
>JAOACV010000396.1 GCA_026417675.1 Verrucomicrobiia bacterium | reverse complement strand
CACCTCCACCGCGCCGCCGGCGAGCAGCTTCGACGTGATCGGCCAGTCGCGCGCGGCGTTGCCGTAGCGTCTGTTGGTGTTGAAGACGCGATAGGGGCTGAAGATTCCCGGCGGGCGCGTCAGTTCCTGCCCCGACTTCGCGTCCACGAGCGGGTAGAGGCCCATGAACTTCCCGTCGAGTTTGAGTTTCCCGCGAAACAGGCCCGTGTCGAACGCGTAGAAGCCCGGCTCGTCGGCCTTGAACTCGAGGCTTGTCCGCGTAGCGGCATCGGCGCCGAGGGCGAAGCCGGACGCCATCAACCGCAGGGCGGCGGTGGCGATCCAATGGCGCGAAGACATGGCGAGACCTACTTTTTTTCCACCACGACCATTTGCCGGTCGCCGGTGTCGTAGAGGATGATCGCGCGACAGGGTTCCTTGCCGGTGCGCGCCATGTGGGGAACGCCCTCCGGGAACCGCATCGTGTCGCCGGCCTTCATGGGCACCCATTTGTCGCCCACGAGTTGCTCGCAGGAACCGCTGATGATGTGGACGTATTCGGCGGAGTTCGGGTGGATATGATACGGGTTGGACTGGTTGGGCTCGATGTGGACGATGCCCAGCGTCATTTCCGCCCGGGGATCAATCTTGGCGTTCATCAGCCAGCGGATCCATCCCCACGGAAACTTCACCACCTCGGCGTCGTCGTAGCGCCGGAGCGTGACCTTGGAGGCATCCGTTGCGGCCGCAGCCTGGTCGGCGGCGGTCGCGGGCCATGTCCACACGGTCACCGTGAGGGCCAACAAGAACATCCAATAAGCTTTCGAGATCATGGGTTGTCCTTTCAAGTGCCGATACTACGCCGCGTCGGGCGCGCACGCCACATTGAACTGGCAGACGGAAAATGCCGCTTGTTTGTTCCAAGGCGTCAAAGTCCCGAAAAATCGTTTTTGAAACTCGAATCCGGCGCCGTTGCTGGTATGATGCAGGCGAGTTTATGAGACCCGTTTTCTGCACAGTCGTTGTCGCCGCTTGGGCACTGGCGGCGTGCCGCGAGCCGGCCACCACGGGCTACGTCAGCGATGACCAGAATCCGCTGCTCAAGAAGGCCGAGATGGAGCGGCAGCGGCAAAACTATCCCGAAGCGGCCGAGTGCTACGAGCAGGCGTTGAAACTCAATCCTGACTCGGCCGGGATTCATTGGGCCGCGGCCACGCTTTACGAGCAGCGGTTGGGTGACTTCGGCAGCGCGATCTATCATTACCAGCGATTCAAGAAGCTGAGCCAGGACAAGGAGCAAACGACGCTGGTGGATGTGTCCATCGAGCGCGCTAAGCGCGAACTGGGCAAGTCGTTGCTGGGCGCCGCCGGCGGCACCAACGAGGTGGCGGAGCTTTCGAAGAAGATTCGCGCGCTGGAGGAGGAGCGCAATCAACTGCGCCAGCAACTCGACCAGGCCAACCTGCTCGTCGCCAACCAACCCAAGGTCGCCGCCAGCGCGCCGGTCGCGGTCGCCGAACCGTCCGCCCTCGTTCCCGTCCCAACGCCGGCCAGCGCACGACCCGTCGCGCGGCCGCCGTCCGCAGCCACAGCGCCGCCAGTGCAGCCGGCCGCGCCTCCGTCGCCGCCGGCGGCGCAGGTCGCCTCCGCCCAACCGCCTGCTGCGGCACCCGTCGAACCGGCTCGTCCCGCGGTCGGGCCGACGACGTCCGTCACCGGTCCGAAAAAGACGATGCACTACACCGTCAAGCCTGGCGACACGCTCAGCAGCATCTCCCGTCGTTTCTACGGCGACGCGTCCGCGGCGGAGTTGATTTACCGCGCCAACAAGACGTTCATCCCCGACAAGAACCGGCTGCTGCCCGGCACGGAACTGGCATTGCCGCCGCGCCGCGGACGGTAGCGGCCGAACCCGATCCTGCTTTGCGTTCAACCATCATGAAGCACGATACCGTCACCCGCTTTAGCGTCTCGCTAAACAAACAACTGTTGCGGAACCTCGACACGATGATGGCCGAGAAGGGCTACACGAACCGGTCGCTGGCCATCGCGGACATGATTCGGGCCGAGCTGGTCGAGCACCACCAGCAAATGGGCAAGGGCGAGATCGCCGGCACGATCACGCTCCTCTACGACCATCATAAGCGCCATCTCCAGGCGCTGCTCACCGACATCCAACACGACCACGACGACCTCATCATCTCCACCGTCCACGTCCATCTGGACCATGACAATTGTCTGGAAGTGCTGCTGGTGCGTGGCAAGGCCGGCGAGGTCAAGGCCATCGCCGACCAACTCATCGCCGCCAAGGGCGTCAAACACGGCAAACTGACCGTCACCTCGACGGGCAAGAACCTGGCGCCGTAGCTTGCGATGCGTCCTTGCATGGGTGGATCGCGTTCTCCGAACGCGATCGAGTTGCGGCGTCACACCAGCAAACGCGTTCGGAGAACGCGTTCCACCTTTGATTGTCGCTCTGCCGCGCTGGCAAAGATTCAGGTTGGGCGTGTTGTCACTTCGCGCCGACGGCGGCAGGGAACCCGTAAGTTCGGGCGCTCATCGCCTCGCATTTATTGACCGGGTTTGGTCACAAAACCCGTCACCGGCACCTCCAGCGGCACGTCGCAATCGCTGGTGGCGATCAGCACCGTGCGCCGGAACCAGCCCGGCGCGGGAGGCTGGTGCGTGGTGATCTCGACCACAAACTCGCGCCCCGGCGTCACCGTCGTCACGGTCGCCCGCAGGCTCGGATCGCCCGTGGTCACGGATTTGATCTCCACCGGCTGCGGCCCGACGTTTTTCACCGTCAGTCTGCCGGGCGCAAACTTCTGATCCGGCCTGATCATGCCGAGAAACAGCGCCGAGGGCGTCACGCGCACCGGCCCGACCACCGTGCCGGTCAGCGCCAGCGCCGGATTGACCACGCCCATCCGGTCCGTCTGCACCAGCAACATGCCGAAGATCGGCCCCGGCTGCCGTCGCGCGCTCAACGTAACCTGCAACCGATACGTCGCGCTCGTGCTGCCCACCGGCGGCTGGATTTCGGCCGTCAGTTCCGGCGGCGAGCAGACCAGGCCTTTGACCGTGAACGGCCGGCCCTTGGTCTCGCGCAGCGTCACCGTGCGCGTCGTGTTCTTGCCGCGCTCGATCTCGCCCAGTTCAAGCCCGGGCGGATTCAGCGCGAACATCGGGCGGACGTTGGCAAGGACCTTGATGTCCAGCGATGGCCGCTCCGGGTCGTTCGAGCGAAGCGTCACCTGCTTGGAAACGGGGCCGGAGACGGTGGCGGAAAGAAAAGTCAATTGCACCCGCATCTCGCCGCCCGGCGGGATTTCGTGCGCGCCGGGCAACGCCGCCGCGCAGGCGCAGGTTGAAATCACTTCCAGGATGCGCAGCGGCGCCGTCCCCGTGTTGCGCACCGTCACCACGCGGTTGCTCTCCATCCCCTGATCCATCTCCCCGAAATCCAGCGTCGCCGTGTCCACCGCAATGCGCGGCGCGCCCGCCCCGAAACCATTCGGGGTCGCCGCCAACGCCAGAACGGCGCTGAACGCGCCCGCTAGCAGAAGCGCCTTCGCGCGTAAAAACCGTCGGCTCATGACGTCCGGCATGTTACGCGCTGCCGCCAAACTCGACAATAAATCCGTTGCCGCATATACGGAAGGGGTGGATCGCGTTCTCCGAACGCGATGGGGCGGGCGCACCACGACGGCGAGCGCGTTCGG
>JAOACV010000395.1:1949-3714 GCA_026417675.1 Verrucomicrobiia bacterium | reverse complement strand
TCCATAGACTGTTTCCAATCTTGGCCATAGCATGCCAACTCGTCTGCAGTATGGCAAGAATAAAATGTAAGACATTATCTGAATGGCGGAATCCTGGAATGGAAAGGCAGAAACAAGCGTGAATCCCCTTTTTAGAAGCCGGCAGTTTTTCTTGTGGCGCGGGAAGGGTGGGCAGTGGCACGCTGCCGCTTGCCATGAAGACGAAGACGCGCGCCCTTTTCTGCTGCTGCATCACGATGTTGACGCTGGCTGCGTTGAGCGCCGCTGATGATGCGAAACAGAAGCCCAACATTCTGCTCATCATCACCGACGATCAGGGCTACGGCGACCTCTCGATCCACGGCAACCCGCACGTGCAAACGCCGCATATTGACCGGCTCGGCCAGAGCGGCGTGCGGTTCGACCGCTTCTACGTCAACTCGTTCTGTTCGCCGACGCGGGCCGCGTTGCTCACCGGGCGATGGCCGTTGCGGACGGGCCGCCACGGCGTCACGCACAACCGCGAGGCAATGCGTCCGTCGGAGGTGACGCTGGCCGAGGCGCTGCGCTGCGCGGGCTATCGTTCGGCGTGCATCGGCAAATGGCACAACGGCGAGCAATATCCGTTCACGCCGCAGGGACAGGGGTTTGACGAGTCGTTCGGCTTCAACAACGGCAACTGGAACAACTACTTCGACGCCACCTTGCTCCGCGGCGCCAAGCCGGAGCGGACGCGCGGCTACATCACCGACGTGCTCACCGACGAGGCGATGAGGTTCATCGCCGCCCATCGGGCGCGGCCGTTTTTCTGCTACCTCGCCTACAACGCGCCCCACTCGCCGTATCAGGTGCCGGACCGCTATTTCGACAAGTTCAAGGCGAAAGGCTTCGACGACACGGTGGCGGCGTTC
The DNA here is from genome assembly GCA_026417675.1 of Verrucomicrobiia bacterium. Taxonomy (GTDB): domain Bacteria; phylum Verrucomicrobiota; class Verrucomicrobiia; order CAIQCK01; family CAIQCK01; genus JAOACV01. Next base: position 2,824 of record JAOACV010000395.1, on the reverse strand, counting down.
TACGGCATGTGCGAGAACATTGACGACAACGTGGGCCGGTTGCTCGCGCGGCTCGATGAGTTGCGCCTCGCCGACAACACCATCGTGCTGTTTCTGACCGACAACGGCGGCACCGCCGGCGTGAAGCTCTACAACGCCGGGATGCGCGGCGGCAAGGTCAGCGTGCACGAGGGCGGCACGCGCGTCCCGCTCTTCATGCGCTGGCCCGCGGCGAAGTGGAAGCCGCATGTGGTCAAACCCATCGTCTCGCACATTGACCTTTATCCGACGCTGCTCGACCTCTGCGGAGTGAAGCCGCCGGCGGGGCCGAAACTCGACGGCATCAGCCTGCGGCCGCTGCTGGAAAACGCCGACGCCCCGGCGTGGCCGGAGCGCGTATTGTTCACGCACAACCCGATTGACGAGACCAACAAGTTTCCCGGCGCGGTGCGCACGCAACGATACCGGCTCGTGCGCGAGATCAAAGGCCCCGGCGGCGGCTCGAAGGCCAAGGCCAACGACGCCAGCGCCACCGCCTGGCAGCTCTACGACATGGAAGCCGATCCCGGCGAAGAAAAAAACATCGCCAAAGACCATCCCGATCTCGTCGAGAAACTCGCGCGGCTCTACGACGCGTGGTTCGCCGACATCTCGCGCGACGGCCTGCGACGCTTCCCGCTGCCCGTCGGCCACGCCGAGCACAATCCCGTCGAGTTGCACGCGCCGCAGGCCTACTTCGACAAACCGTTGCGGTTCGCCAGCGGCCCCGGCTTCGCCAACGACTGGCTCACCGGCTGGACCGACGCCCGCGCCAAGGTCTGGTTCGACCTCGATGTCGCCGTTGCCGGCGACTACGCCATCGAACTGGCCTACGCCTGCCCGCCGGCGGACGCCGG
>JAOACV010000395.1:0-1939 GCA_026417675.1 Verrucomicrobiia bacterium | reverse complement strand
CCTCACTATCGTCGGCAAGTCTCTCGAAGCCGTCGTCCCCGCCGCGCCCGCCCCTGACATCCCGCTGCCGCACCGCGACGCCATCGGCAAAGAACGCTATCGCGACCGCGAGTGGGGCACGCTCAAGCTGGGCACGCTGCGTCTGCCCCAAGGCCCCGCCCGCCTCACGCTTGAAGTTGTTTCCAAGCCCGGCTCCACAGTGATGGACCTCAAGCATGTGAAACTACAACGCCAATGAAAACACTGGCTCCCCTTCTTGCGTCTGCTTGCGTGATTTGCGGCCAGCTTTCCAGCGCCGCATCGCCCAGCCAACATCCCAACATCCTCATCATCCTGACTGACGACATGGGCTACGGCGACATTGGCGCCCACGGCTGCAAGGACATCCCGACGCCGCACATTGATTCGCTGGCGAAGAACGGCGCGCGGTTTACCAACGCCTACGCCGCCGGGTCGTTTTGCACGCCGACGCGCGCGGCGCTCATGAGCGGCCGTTACCCGCAACGCTCCGGCAACGAAGACCTCGACGGCGTCACGGGACCGCTCCCCCGCGCGGTCGGCACCCTCCCGCAACGGCTCCGCGCCGCGGGCTACATCACCGGCATGGCGGGCAAGTGGCACCTTGGCCACGCCGAGGGCTTCCGCCCGACCGAACGCGGGTTCGACGAGTTCTACGGCATCTTCGGCGGCGGCGTGGCCAACAACATCCCCGGCCTGCCCGCCGGCAAAGGCAAACGCGGCGGCCCGGTGATGGTCGTGCGCGGCGTCACGCCGGAGCCGGCCACGGAGTATTTGCAGGACGCTTGGGGCCGCGAGGCGGTGCGGTTTGTGGAGGCGCATCGCGGCCAGAAATGGTTTTTCTATCTCGCCTTCAACGCCGTTCACGTGCCGGTGCAGGCCACAGAGAAATACCTGAAACGTTTCGCCCACATTGAGGACAGGCAGCGCCGTGTCTATGCCGCAATGCTCAGCGCCGTGGACGATGCCGTTGGCGCGGTGCTCGCGGCGCTGCGCGAGACCGGCCAACTGGAGCGCACGCTGATCTTCTTCCACAACGACAACGGCGGCCCCACCACGCGCAACGGCGTCAACGGCTCGCGGAACACGCCGCTGCGCGGCTCGAAGTGCGAGACCTTCGAGGGCGGCATCCGCGTGCCGTTGCTGGCGCAGTGGCCCCGTGTGATCAAGCCAGGCACCGTCTATCGCCAGCCGGTCATCACGATGGACATCACCGCCACGGCGCTCGCCGCCGCGGACGCCTGTGGCGACACGCTCGACGGCGTCAACCTGCTGCCCCATCTCCGTGGCGAAAAGGACGGCGCGCCGCATGAGGCGTTGTTCTGGCGCTGCCGGACGCGCAGCAACAACTTCGCCGCGCGGCAAGGCGACTGGAAGATGGTCTGGTCCACCGAGGGCGCCGAGCAACCCGGCCCGAATCAGAAGCCCGCGCGTTTCATGCTCTTCAACCTCGCCGAGGACCTTGGCGAACAGAACGACCTCGCCGCGAAACATCCCGACAAGCTCGCCGCGCTGCGCAAGCTCTGGGAAGCTTGGAGCGCCGAGGTAGACGCCGACTGTCGCAAGCTCGGCATCGAGCCGAAAATGGAAGACCTGAGCGCCAAGCCCGCGCCGAAGCGCCAGGCAAAGAAAGCCGGCCAAGGCGGATGAAGATGAAACATCTCGACACGGGCATCAGCCTGTTGCTCGACACACTCGATGCGCCCGGCGTCGCCTCCGATGCACGCCATCAGAGGCGCATTGACACCATTTGGCCGCGTCCTTAGAGTGCGCACGGCCCCGAACGCGACCTTGTGAAGTTTTCGGCATTCGGGTGTGAAATCGGCTCATGTATCAACTGATCATCGAGAACGGCCGGCAGGCGGGCCAATGCGTGCGGCCACGCACGACGGAGTTCACCATCGGCCGCGACCAAGGCAAC
>JAOACV010000394.1 GCA_026417675.1 Verrucomicrobiia bacterium | reverse complement strand
GCGGAACCTGGACTGATCGCGCATCAGTTCCATGATGTCGGTGAAGCCGGCCTGTTTGCCGCGGCCGAGCTGGCTGACGTGGCAGCGCATCATCTTCTCCTTCACCGGGAACGTCGCGGTCACGTCCACGTAGAGCTGCGGTTCGAAGCCGAGCCCGATCACGGTGTCCATGAAGAACACGCGAGGCGAGCGCGCCATCGGCGGCGAGGCTGTCTTGTGGCTGGGGCTGGGCGCGAACCAGCTCGCCGCCTGACAGAGCCGCGAGGCGGCTTGGTGGTCGGGATGGTAATCGTTCGGGTCGTGGCAGATCACCACGTCGGGCCGGCTTTGACGAAACGCCTCGATGAGCAGCCGTCGGGTTCGCATATCCTCGAACAACTCACCGTCGGGGACATTGAGCCAGATGAGCGGCGCGCCGAGCACGCGAGCCGCCGCCTGCATTTCGCGATGCCGGACCGCGCCGAGGTCGGCGACGGGTTCCTTCGGCTGCCCCTTGTCGCCGTTGCAGATGACGCACAGCCAGACGCGCACGCCGTCGCGCTGGGCGCGCGCCAGCGTGCCAGCGCAGAGCAGCTCGATGTCGTCGGGATGCGCGCCGACGGCGAGCAGGCGCTGGCCGCGGTGGAGGTCGAAGACGCTCACTTCGGGCCTCCCGCCAGGTTGATGACCACCACCTTCGTCTCGGTCATTTCCTGCAAAGCATACTTGGGGCCTTCGCGGCCGACGCCGCTGTCCTTGACGCCGCCGTAGGGCATCTGGTCCACGCGGAACATGGGCACGTCGTTGATCATCACGCCGCCGCACTCGATGTGCTGCGCGGCCCAGAGCGCTCTGTGGATGTCGCGGGAGATGATGCCGGCTTGCAGGCCGAACTTGCTGTGGTTGACCATCTCGACGGCCTGTTCAAGGGAGACGTATGTGTCCACGCAGACCAGCGGGCCGAAAACCTCCTCGGCCACGACTTTCATGTCGGGTCTGGTGTCGGCGAGGATGGCCGGTTTGACCGTCGCGCGGCCGGCACGCTCGCCGCCGATGAGAAGCCGGGCGCCGCCGCAGACGGCCTCGGCGATCCAATCCGCCACGCGCGCGGCGTTCGGCTCGTCAATCAGCGAGGTGATGTCGGCGGTCTCGTCGAGCGGGTGGCCGATCTTGAATCCGGCCACGCGCGCTTTGAGGGCGTCGGTGAAGTCGGCGGCAATTTTCCGATTGGCGTAGATGCGCTGGAGATGGATGCAGACTTGGCCGGAGTGCGCGAAACCGCCGACGGCGCAGCGGCCCAGCGCCAGATCGAGGTCGGCGTCCTCGTCCACGATGACGGCGCAGTTCGCGCCAAGCTCCAGCGTCACGGGTTTCATGCCGGCGATGGCGCGAATGTGTTTGCCGATCTCGGCGCTGCCGGTGAACGTGACCATCGCCACATCGGGATGGGCGACCAGAAAATCGCCGACCTCGCCGCCGCTGCCGGTGACGGTGTTGAGGAAGCCGGCGGGCAGGCCGGCCTCGGCGAACAGTTCGGCCAGCATGTAGCCGCTGATCGGCGTCGCGCTGGCGGGCTTGTGGACCACCGTGTTGCCGCCGGCGATGGCGGGACCGATTTTGTGGCAGGAGAGGTTGAGCGGGAAGTTGAACGGCGTCACGGCCGCGATGACGCCGCGCGGCATCCGCAGCGTGAAACCCAGCCGGTCGGCGCCGCCGGGATGCGCGTCAATCGGCACCATCTCGCCGACGTTGCGCTTGGCTTCCTCGGCGGAGAAGATGAGCGTTTGCGCGGCGCGCGAGACCTCCCCGCGAGCTTCCTTGATCGGCTTGCCGCTTTCGCTGGCGACGGCGCGCGCGAAATCCTCCTGCCGTTGCTGCATCAGCGTCGCGGTCTTGAGCAGGATTTCGTAGCGTTTGTAGCTGGAGAGCCGCGCGGCGGCAGGGGCGGCTCTTTTCGCCGCTTGGATGGCTTGCTCGACTTCGGCCCGGGTCGCTTTCGGCGCCGTGCCGACAACGGTGCCGTCATAGGGCATGCAGACGTCGAACCGTCTGGCGGGCTGGACCCATCGGCCGTCTATAAAGAGATCGTATTCGGTCTTCATGTTCATGAGGTTGAGCAGCTTTCACCGGTCCTGTTGAGATCGCCGGGATGGATCGCGTTCTCCGAACGCGATGGCCCCGCGGGCGCGGCCTCCGGCGCGTTCGGAGAACGCGCTCCATTTTCCAGTCCGCCGGGATGCGTGTTCGCGCTGGGATTCATCTCAATCTGACATCGGGCTTCTCTGCCACGTAGTCGGCAAGTGTGAACGTGACATTCGGATGCCGTCGCAACAGCGAGACGGGGCGGCGGGGAGTGACGGGGCCGTGGAGAACCTCGCGCACGACGCCGCTCTGCCAGGGGCGGTTGAAATAGACCTCGATCCGGCGCGCCGCGAAAATCTCGCGCATCCCGACCGTAACCGCGCACGGCGGGATGACGGCGATGGCGCCGCCGGTGGTGACGGAATTGATCGTGCGCGTCTCCCGCGTGAGCGCAAGCACGCGCGTCGGCAGGTTCAGGAACTCTTCCGCCGTCATTCGCCCCCTTCCCGGCTTCCCCTTTCCTCTTGCCTCTTCCTCCGGAGGCTCGTTGAAGGCGAAGTGGCCGTTGATGCCGACGCCGCCCCAGGCCGCGTCCACGCCGCCGAGCTGGTCAATGCGGCGTTGGATTTCCTCCGGATGTTGCGGGTGGGGGCGAATCTGCTGTTCCGGCCGAAACCGGAACGGGCGGCGCAGGCGGCTGTAGAACAGCCGGTCCATGAAGCCGTAGAGGCTCAGCGGATGATCACGCGGGATGAGCCGGCCGCGCGCGTCGCAGTATTCGTCCATGTGGATGAAGAACACGTCGCGCGTGGCGATGTGCTCGCGATTGATGATGTCCGCCAGCAACGGATACTGGCCGACCGGGCCGACCGGCACGATCCAAACCGTGCGACGGCCGGCGCGGTTGTTTCGCTGGATTTCATCGGCCATCCGCCGCGCCATGTCGCGCGCCAGCGAGTCCATGTCGCCGAGGATGCGGACCTTGACGCCCGTGCCGCGCCCCAGCCGCGAGCGCGGCACGCGGATCCAATCGGGCAGCAGGAGGTTCCTCACAGACTCACCAAATCGAGAGGTTCTTCGAGTTCCAGTCTTTCAGGAAAAGGTCAATGCCGATGTCGGTCAGTGGATGCTGAACGAGCTTCTCAAAGATGTCGAAGCGCATCGTGGTCACGTCCGCGCCGATCAATGCGGCCTGCAGCACGTGCAGCGGGTGGCGCGCGGCGGCAACGATGATCTGGGTTTTGTAGCCGTAGTTCTGATAGATCGTGCGTATCTGTTTCACGACCTCCATCCCTTCGTGGCCGATCTCGTCGAGCCGGCCGACGAACGGGCTGATGTAAGCGGCGCCCGCCTTGGCTGCGAGCAGGGCCTGCGAGGCGGAGAAGCAAACGGTGACGTTGCTGCGGATGCCCTCGTCGGCGAGGCGTTTCACGGCCTTGAGACCTTCTTTGATGACGGGGATTTTCACGACGACGTTGGGGCCAAACTTCACCACCTCGCGGGCTTCCTTCATGATCCCGGCGGCATCGAGCGACACGGTCTCCAGACTCACGTCGCCGGGCACAAGCCTGCAGATTTCCTCCGCCACCTCGCGAAACTTGCGCCCCGTCTTGGCTACGTGGCTGGGGTTGGTGGTCACGCCGTCGAGAATGCCCCAGGAC
>JAOACV010000393.1 GCA_026417675.1 Verrucomicrobiia bacterium | reverse complement strand
GGCAACCGCGCCGAAAACGGGGAACTGACGTTTCCAGTCGGCGGACTTCTCCGGGTAGAGGCAGGCCAGACAGGGCGTGTGGCCGGGACGGATGGTGGTGAGGTGTAGCTCGGTGTCATACATCGCCGCTTCGACGATCGTTTTGCCTTGGCGCGCTGCCTCTCGGTTCATCAAGTAGCGTTCCTCAAACAATGGCGCGGCATCCACAATAATGTCCGCCTTGGCGACAAGAGCGCCGGCGTTGGACTCACCGATATTCTCGCCCACGCCTTCGATCTCGATCTCCGGATTGAACGCGCGCAGCCGGCGGACGATGGATTCGATGCGCGGTTTGCCAACCCAGTCGTGGGTCATCAGCAACTGCCGGTTGAGGTCGTCGAGCCGGAGATTGCCGGCGTGTGCGATGACGAGCCGGCCGATGCCCGCCGCGGCGAGCTCGAACGCCGCCGCGCCGCCAACGCCGCCGCAGCGGGAGACCAGGACGGACGCGTTCTTGAGCTTGCGCTGGCCCTCCTCGCCGACGCCTTGCGTCCACATCTGCCACTCGTAGCGTGCGCGATCGGAATCGGTGAGAGGTTTCATGGACGCATGACCTTTTCCATAGTCCTGTTGTCGCGCATGTGCAGGATGATGACGGCCATGTGTATCGCCTCCATCAGGCTGCGGGTGACGTGGATGGTGGTAACGCTAGGCTCGCGCCGGACGCGCTTTGGCAAGTTGGCCGTCTGCTCGCGCGTCGGTTCGTCGAGCGCGTCGAGAGGAACGTCACCATGACGAAGCCGAGGGGCTGGGCTGTCAGTTCTCTCACGAGACAAACCTGCCTTCCTTCATCCGCACCTGCGTCTTGGCGCGAGCGGCTGCCTCCTCCTCATGGGTGACCAATAACACCGCGCCGCCGCTGGCTGCGAACTCGCACAGGTGGTCGAGCAGAATCCGGGCGTTGTCCGGATCGAGGTTGCCGGTCGGTTCGTCGGCCAGCAGGAGCTTGGGTTGGTTCAAGAGCGCGCGGGCCAGCGCCGTGCGTTGTTTCTCGCCCGTGCTCAGTTCTTCAGGATAATGCTGCATCCGGTGGGCCAGCCCGAAGCGCTCCAGCAGACCGCGGGCGCGCTCCTCGATGCCGGGGCAGGGGAGCGCCATGGTGGGCACGAGAACGTTTTCCCACAGCGTCAGGAACGGCACGAGATGAAATTGTTGAAACACAAAGCCGATCCGCCTCGCGCGCAAGGCGGCCCGCGCGTCGGGGCTGAGCGCGTAGCCGTCCTGGTCCTCGATCCAGACCGAGCCGCCGTCGGGCGAGAGCATCAGGCCGGCTGACAGCAGCAGCGTGGTCTTGCCGCAACCGCTCGGCCCGCGCACCGCGACGAAATCGCCCGGCATGAGCGCGAGCGACACGTCGTCGAGCGCGCGGATCGTCGCGCCGTTCTTGCGGTAGCTCTTGGTGACCGAGCGGAGTTCGAGGAGGTTCATGGGGCGCGCGCGGCTACAGGTCTCTCTGCAACACCATCGCGGGGTCCTGGCTCGCCGCGGCTTGCGCGGGCAGCCACGCCGCGAGGACCGTCATCAACGGCGTGGCGATGACGGGGCCAATGATCAGACTCAACGGCACGACGGCAGAGGCGCCGCCTTCCCAGGCCATAGGCGCGCAGAAGCCGAGCAGCAAGCCTGGGACGACGCCGGCGAGGCCGGTCAGCACAGCCTTGCCGAGGAAGATGAGGATGATATCGCTTTGCTTGAGGCCAAGCGCGCAGAGGATGCCGATCTCGGCAGTGCGCTGGCGGGCGTTAAGCCACGAGAGCGCCGCTACGATGACCATCGCCAGCGCGACGATGCCCGGCACCAGCAGGGCAGCCAGCGATTCGATTTGGCGGCGCAAAGCGGCGCGATGTTCTTTCCACTGTGTGACGACGGCCTGCGCGGTTTCCGCGGCGCGCGTGCGGGCCTCGGCGCGGGTCAGCGCTTGCGAGGCGAACTCGATGCACTGCGTGTCCGGCAGGATTGCGCCGACTTCCTGGCGCACCTTGGCCAGGTCGGCCCACGCGCACCGGCATTGGAGCGCCATGATCGAATTGATGCGGCCGGGCATGTTCAGCAACTCCTGCGCCTCGCGGAGATTGATCCACGCGGTGATGTCGTCCTTGGTGCCGCGATCGGGATTGAGTTGGTGGACCTTGAAACTGCGGCCCATCAGTTGAACCGTGTCGCCTTTCTTGAGGCCGAGGCTCTTGTGCAGCTCGCTGCCGAGCACGATGGCGCCCGGCGGCACGGGTTGCAGAATCGGCTCCTTTTCGCCGCCGAAGGCCAACGGCACCTCGCCGCGGACGCCCACCAGGAGAATTGTGCGCTCCTTCTCCGGCCACTTCAGTCGGCGCTGCAACGTCGGCAACAGGTGTTGGATGGTGATGATCTTGGACTTGGCAAGCCGCTCGACGTATTCCTCCGGCATCGTCTTGATCGCGTAGTCGTCCGCGTAGAAGTCGGCGAGGTTCTGGTCCTTGGGCAGAATCAGCACGTTGAAGCCAAGCCGCTTGGTGATCTTGCGCATCTCGTCTTCGAGCTTGGCGGTCTCCTGCTCGGCGGCGCGTTGTTTTTCAGCCAGGATCGTCTCGGTGCGGCGGTCGTGCAGCGCAAGCAGCGTGTAGGCGCCTGTCACCACCGCGACGGCCGCGCTGACGGCCAGCACGGACGCGGCGAAGCCGAGCCGACGGTGACGGATTTCCTTCAGAATGAATTCGCGCCGTGTCATGGGCGGGTCTTCTTGCGGTGAAGGAGAATACCACCGGCGGCAACGGCTGCAAGCAGCGCGACGAGCACGGCGGCAAGGTTGCGGGTCAGAGAACTTTCGGCCGGGGGCCTTGCCGTCTCGGCTTTCGGCGGCGGATCGGGTTTGACGGCTGGCTGGTTCGTCGGCGCGGCCACGGACGGTCCGGTGACCTGCGCCATGTTCACGGCGTCCACGTAGCCTTCCATCAAGCGCGCCTCCCAGTCGCCGGGAATGAAGAGGTCAAATCCCGGATTCATGGCTTTGACCTCGCAGGAGCACGAGCCGGTCAGGAAGTAGCAAATCTCTCGAATGTTGTCGGCGTTGATGTCCTCGCCGACCACTAGATGCAGGGCGCGGCCACGGCCGAAAATCGGCACGACCATCGGCAGCGGTTTGGCGAGTTCCTCCGGCGCGACCGTGCGCAGGATGCTCAACAAAACCGGCTCGTCTGAATCGTCGCGCTTGACCTCGGTGATCGCAAACCGAATGCGAAGCTTCTCTTTCGCCTCCTCGGCTGTTTTCGCATCGAGCGACTCCAGCATCGCCTCCGGCAGTTGCAGTTCAGGCTCTAGCTCCTTTAGCGTGGACCGCAACAGCGTGCGCGCCGCGCCGTCCTTGGCCGTGTCCCCGCCGGGAAGGAACAGCCAGACCGCCGCATAGCCGGTCGTGAGCTTGTCGAAGACCTCCCGTCGCGCCGGCGACGCCCCCAACGTTTCGACACTCTTTGCATCGAGCGGCGCGGACCACGCCGCGGCATCCATGCCGCTGGACGGCGGAAGACACAGCACCATGCGCGGGACACCGTCCCGGCGAACCGTTTCCGCCGCCGACTTCAACGATCCAGCGGTCGCCTTTTCCAGAGCGGCGGTTCGCACGAAGAAACCGCGCTCCTTGAGGCCGGTCACCAGCTTGTTTTGCTCGGCCGTCAGTTCCTCGCGATGAACGATGGTGACGGGATAGTCATCCTG
>JAOACV010000392.1 GCA_026417675.1 Verrucomicrobiia bacterium | reverse complement strand
TGTTCATCGCGGCGCGGGCGCCTACATCTGCGGCGAGGAAACCGGTCTGATCGAGTCGCTGGAAGGCAAACGCGGCTATCCGCGTTTCAAACCGCCGTATTTCCCTGCCGTGCTTGGCCTTTGGACGTGTCCGACGATTGTCAACAACGTTGAGACACTTTGCAATCTGCCCTACATCGTGTTGCAGGGTGGCGCGGCCTATGCGCGGATCGGCACGCTCAACAACACCGGCACCCGCATCCTCAGCGTCAGCGGCCACGTCAACAAACCCGGCTGCTACGAGGTCGAACTCGGCAAGATCACCTTCGGCGAACTTGTCAACGACCTCTGCGGCGGCGTGCGGGCCGGTCGCAAACTCAAGGCGCTCATCCCTGGCGGCAGCAGCGCGAAGGTCATCAGCGGCAGCGACCATTTCAAAGGCATGAGGATGGATGGCACGCCTTACGACTGGCGATGGGAGGATGTTCCGGTGGATTTTGACTCGCTCGCCATGATCGGGACGATGGCCGGATCGGGCGGCGTGATCGTCCTGGACGAGACGGCCGACATGCCGCGCGTGCTGGCCAACATCGCCGAGTTCTACGCGCACGAAAGCTGCGGCCAATGCACGCCCTGCCGCGAGGGCGCGCTGTGGATGGCCAAGCTGTTGCGCCGCATGACCGATGGCCGTGCCCAAAAAGGCGACACCGCCTGCCTCAAATCGATAGCCGACAACATCCCCGGCCGCACCGTTTGTCCCTTTGGCGAAGCGTGCGCCTGGCCCGTTCAGAGCGTGGTGGAGAAGTTTCACGAAGAATTTGTGCGCTTGGAGAAATGATGGCGGAGACCACGACAACCGAGAGCAAGGCAGTGCCCCCCATGGTCAACGTGACCATCAACGGCATCAAGACGCAGGTGCCGCAAGGCACCAACGTCATCGAGGCGGCCCGGCGCGTCGGCGTGTTTATACCGCATTACTGCTACCATCCGCGGCTCTCGATCGCGGGCAATTGCCGCATGTGCTTGGTCGAGGTCGGCGGACCGATGCTCGGGCCGGACAGGCAACCGATCCTTAATGCCGACGGGACGCCGAGGATTGTCATGCAGCCCAAGCCCGCCATCGGCTGCAACACGCTGGTGAGCGAGGGGATGGTCGTGGTGACCCACTCGGCGGCGGTGACGCAAATGCGGCATGCTGTGTTGGAGTTCCTGCTGATCAACCACCCGCTCGATTGCCCCATCTGCGACCAGGCGGGCGAATGCAGGCTCCAGGAGTTTGCCGTGGATTTTGGCGCTGATGCCTCGCGCTTTCGCGAGGAAAAGGTTCGCAAGCCCAAAAAGGTGGACATTGGCCCGCGGGTCATGCTCGACGATGAGCGGTGCATCCTGTGCAGCCGGTGCATCCGTTTTATGCGCGAGATCGCCAAGGATGATTGTCTGGGCTTCATCGGGCGCGGCAGTCACACCACGCTCACCATCTGGCCCGGCAGGAAGCTCAACAGCAACTACTCGCTCAACACCGTGGACCTCTGTCCAGTGGGCGCGCTCACGGACAAGGATTTCCGGTTCAAGATGCGCGTCTGGTTCCTCAAGAAGACTAGGAGCATCTGCACCAGTTGCGCCACCGGCTGCAACACGATCCTCTGGTCCCGCGAAAACGTCGTCTATCGCCAGACCCCGCGCGAGAATAATGCCGTCAACCAATGTTGGATGTGCGACGCGGGACGGCTCAACTACAAGTTCATCAACGACCCGGCGCGGCTGAGAAAAGCGCTTGTCGCGGAAAAGGAGACGGCTTATGCCGATGCCGTCAAACAGGCTGGGGCGAAGCTTAAGACCGCCTTGGCGAAACGCGAGACGGTGGCCTTCGTCGGCAGCGCGCGAGCTACGAACGAGGAGCTGTATCTGTTCGCCAAGCTGGCCAAGGGTAGCCTTAGCGATTGCGTGCCGCGGACATGGCCGGGCGATGACTTGCTGGTCAATCCCGCCCGCAACCCGAACACAGCCGGAGCGAGAATTTTCGGCGTCGCTGCCGAACCGATGGGATCGAGGCTGGCGGAGATCGCCGAAGGCATCAAGAGTGGCAAGATCACGACTTTGGTCGTGCATCAGGAGGACGTTGCCAAGCACGGCATCCGCGCTGAACTGCTCGCGAAACTTTCGCTGTTGATCGTGATTGATTTCAAGCCGACTTCTGCGGCCCAGACCGCGCATTTCGTTTTGCCGGGCGTTACGTTCGCCGAGAAACGCGGCACGTATACGAACGCCAAGGGCCGCGTCCAGAGTGTTTGGCCGGCCGTGAACATCGGCGGCGACGCGCGGCCCGACTGGGAGATTCTTCGCGACCTGCTGGTCGAAACCGGCATTTCTGCAAACTATGCGGACATCGCCGCCCTCTTCGCCGACATGGCGGCAAACACCAAAGCGTTCACCGGCCTGACGCTGGCTAAGGTCGGTGACGAAGGTGTGCAGATTTCAACAAGCTGATGGACCCGATCCTCATAGCCTTGATAAAGATCGCGGGTGCGCTGGCCGTGCTGCTGAGCATTTGCGCCTACGGCGTGCTGGCCGAGCGGCGGATTGCGGCGTTCATTCAGGACCGAATCGGCCCGAACCGCGTCGGCATTCCGCTCTGGTTTCGGCGCGATGGCAGCGCAATCTCAATCCTCAATCGGTTCGCGCTGGGCCAGCCGATCGCGGACGCGTTCAAGGCATTCTTCAAAGAGGACTACGTGCCCGGCCACGTCAACAAACTTTGCTTCTGGCTTGCGCCGATGATCATCATGACGCCCGCGCTGGTAACGATGGCGGTCATTCCCTTCGGCGGGCGAATCGCCGGGGAACCGATGATCATCGCGGACGCCAACGTCGGCATTCTGTTTTTGTTCGCGATCGCGTCGCTCGGCGTCTATGGCATCGTGCTCGGCGGCTGGGCCAGCAACTCGAAGTATCCGCTCCTCGGCGGCCTGCGCAGCGGCGCGCAACTCATCAGCTATGAAGTCTGTCTCGCCCTGTCGGTCGTGCCGCTCTTTATGCAGGTTGGCAGCCTCAAGCTCAGCGCGCTGGTCAACTGGCAGGCGGAGCACGGCTGGATGATCCTCTATCCGTGGAACTGGCTGCCGTTCCTCATCTTCATGGTGTCGTCGTTCGCGGAGACCAACCGCCTGCCGTTCGACCTGCCGGAGGCGGAGCAGGAACTTGTCGGCGGCTACCACACTGAATACGGCTCGATGAAGTTCGCGATGTTCATGATGGCCGAATACTCCAACATGATTGTCGCGTCGGCCCTGATGGCGACGTTGTTTTTCGGCGGCTGGCACCTGCCGTTCGTGCCGGCCGAGGGCGGCATCTTCGTCGGTATCATGCAAGTCTGCATCTTTCTTGCAAAGCTACTGGCGGTGCTCTTTGTGTTTATCTGGGTGCGCTGGACGCTGCCGCGGTTCCGGTTCGACCAACTCATGGGCCTGGGATGGAAGGTGTTCGTGCCGCTGGCGCTGGCGAGCGTGTTGGTGGCGGGACTGGTGATTCTCGCCGGATGGAGCAGGGGATGAAACTCGAACGGCCCACACTGACTTTCTGGGAACGGCTTTACCTGCCGGCCGTGATCTCCGGCCTGTTGCTGACGCTGCGGCACCTCTTCAGCAAGAAGGTGACGCTGCAATACCCGGAGGAGAAGCCGCAGATTCCGCCTGGCTATCGCGGCCAGCCCGTGCTGGTCAAAGATGAAGAGGGCCGCGTCAAGTGTGTCGCTGTCT
>JAOACV010000391.1 GCA_026417675.1 Verrucomicrobiia bacterium | reverse complement strand
GCATGAAGCCGGGGCGATAACGGAGCAGGTAATCGGCGCGTTTTTGTGGAAGACGCCGCACCTTCTGACCCGCAACCATGATGCGACCATCGGTGAAAGTGCGTTGTTCGCTGATCTGGTCGTCGTTCCAGCCCGCCGCGTAGAGTTTGGGCAGGACGAACTTCCGGCAGGTGTCAGCTTCGGTGGGCATGGTCAATTCATGTGGCCGTTATTTCTTGAGTAAAACACAGGCCGAGCGCACTCGCAGCAACGGTAACGCGATTGTCTTGACACCGACCAACGGCGCAGCAAAGCCAACATTGGTTTGCCTGCCAGCTTGTGCGGTGTCACCGAGCTGTGCATAGCACACCGCCCCGGCAAAAGGAACGCTGTTTTCCGCGCGTGCGGCGAAGCGCGGACCACGGCGAACAGACGATTCATTTTGCGCTGGCGCTTTCGCGCCCGGCGGCGATGATTCCGCAACCGAAAGGCATGCGCATTATCTTGAGAACAATGCTGCAGGTTGTTGCCTCAACTGTATTGTGGACGGGTTTGTTCACCTTGTGCGGCGCAGCGGAAATCGCTCTGCCGGCGTGGAAACATCTGTCGAGCAAGCGCGGCGAGTTGCCGGCGCCCAACGGCGGCACGCAACAGACGGCGTGTGTCACGGCCGATTTTGATGGCGATGGCGCGGCCGACGTTGTCATTGCCGAGCGCACGCAGGCGCCGGCCATCATCTGGGTGCGGGACACGGCGAAAGGCTGGGAGAAGCTCGTCATAGACGACACCTTCCAGACGCCCGAGGCCGGCGGCATGGCGCACGACGTGGACGGTGACGGCGATCTCGATCTCATCATTGGCGGCGACTATCGGAGCGATGAGTTGTGGTGGTATGAGAACCCGAAGCCGAAGTTTGACGCGAAGACGCCGTGGAAACGGCGCGTGATCAAGAAGGGCGGCGGACGGGCGCACCACGATCAGGTCGTGGCCGACTTCAAGGGCGCGGGCAAACCGCAACTGATGTTCTGGAATCAGGGGTCGCGCAAGCTGTTCATGGCGGAGATTCCCGCCGACCCGCGCGCGGCGGAGTTGTGGCCGCTGACGGAGATTCTCGACACGTCGAAAGTGAAGGCGGCCATCAAGCAGGAAGGCATGGCGGCGTTTGACGTGGACGGCGACGGCAAGACCGATCTGCTGGCCGGCATTTACTGGTTCAAGCACGAGGGCGGCAACAAGTTCAGGCCGGTTCAGATCGCCGCCCATCCGGGCCGCATCGCGGCGGGGCATTTCAAGCCGGGCAGGGTCGCGCAGGTCGTCATGGCACCCGGCGACGGCGACGGGCCGCTGTGGTTCATCGAGTGCATGGGCGATCCCACCGACGCGAAGGCGTGGACGCGGCGCGATCTGCTTGGCAAGCCGGTCATTCACGGCCACAGCCTCGCGCTAGCCGACATCAACGGCGACGGCCACCTCGACATCTTCTGCGGCGAGATGGCGAAGTGGAGCCGCAAACCGGAGCCGGACAACCCCGACGCGAAGGCGTGGATTCTTTACGGTGACGGCCGGGGCAACTTCAAAACGGCCGTGTTTGCCACGGGCTTCGGATTCCACGAAGCGCGCGTGGCCGACATCAACGGCGACGGTCGGCCCGATGTCGTCAGCAAGCCTTACAGTTGGGACACGCCCCGGTTGGACCTCTGGCTCAACCTCGGCACTCCGTAGCCCGCCGTGGCAAACCCTCCGCGGGTCGCCGCTGGACCGTTGCGCGTTTTCAAAGCTCCCTTCGATGGTTCCGCCGCGCTTTACCTCAAGGGCCGAGGGCCAACCGACAAACGCAAAGACCGACCCGCCACTCCATAAGTGCTGCACAGGCGGGCTTGCAGCATCGCTCTGACTGCCGTGCGCCGTTGATGGACAGATCGCCGGCGCCGGCCGAAGAAGGATGTGGCTTGCAGAGCGGGCGTAGCGTAGAATGCGGGCTTTGATTTTTGGAAGTGATATGCGGCACTCAAGCGCAACCTCTAACAACAGTCAGCAAGGAGCTTTCAGCAATGAACACGGTTTGTAATCGCAGGGATTTCATCAAGACCACCGCGACCGTCGGCGCGACAGCCACGGCGATGACGGCGCGCAGCTACGCGCGCATCATGGGCGCCAACGAGCGCATCCGGCTCGGCCAGATCGGCTGCGGCGGCCGCGGCCGGATGGCGCACATGGTTGGCATCCACAAGCACGACAAGGCGGAGAACGTCGAGTATGTGGCCGTGTCCGATCCGTGGCGAATCGCGCGCGAGCAGGCCGCGGCGATGTGCAAGGAATGGTATGGCACCAACGTCAAGCAATTCGTCAGCTATCGCGACGTGCTCGCCTGCAAGGATGTGGACGCGGTGTTGATCGCCTCGCCGGACCATCACCATGCCACACAGCTCGAAGCCGCCGCGAGGGTCAAGAAGCACGCCTATGTCGAGAAGCCGCTGGCGCGCAACATGAAGGAGTTGCTGCGGGCCGTGGACGCGGTGAAAGCCGCCGGCATCGTCGTGCAGATCGGCACGCAGATTCGCAGTCTGCCCACCAGCACCGGCTGCCGCGAACTGTGGAAGTCGGGCATCCTCGGCAAGGTTTCCCGGATCGAGCAATGCCGCAACGGCGAGCGCCCCTACTGGTATCACTACGTCAAGGACGTGAAGAAGGAGGACGTGGATTGGGACGAGTTCCTGATGAACGCGCCGAAGCGGCCGTTCGATCCCGGCGTTTATTCGGGCTGGTATGGCTACCTGGACTACACGGACGGGCCTGTGGCCAACCTCGGCTGCCATTTCGTTGACCTGTATCACTACATCACCGGCGTGCAGTTCCCGGCGAGCTGCGTCTGCCACGGCGGCGTGTTCACGTGGAAGGACGAGCACAAGTTCACCTGTCCCGACCACGTCGAGGCGCTCTGGGTGTATCCGGAGGGGTTCATGGTCGCCTACTCCAGCAATTTCGGCAACTCCGGCGGCAGCCGGCACCGTTACTTCTGCGAGAAGGGCCAGTTGATCCTGGACAACTGGAGTGCGCCAACCTACAGCGCCGAGGGCGGGCCGAAACGCGCCGAGGGCACCATCCGCGGCGTCAACGAGGTCAAGCCGATTGAGACGCCCGATCATTTCCTGGACTGGCTGCAATGCATGCGCAGCGGCAAGACCACGCGGGCGCCCATCGAGGCCGGCTACCAGCACAGCGTCGCCTGCCTCATGGCTGTGGAGTCCTACAACACCGGCCGCCGCACCACCTACGACGCCGTAGCGCGCGCGATCCGGAAGGCCTGATGGATGGATTACGTCGCGCAACTGCAAGCGCTGCCCCGGCGGCACGAGTTCTTCATCGGCATTGACAGCGACGGCACGGTCTTCGACACGATGGAGACCAAGCAGAAGGAGTGCTTCTGCCCAGCGTTCATCAAACACTTTGGCCTGCAGGCCGCCAGCCGGTATGCGCGCGAGGTTTGGGAGTTCTTCAACCTTTATTCCCGCGACCGCGGCACCAACCGCTTCATCGCCCTGCAAAAAGTGCTCAGACTCATGGCCGAACGCGACGTGTTCGCTGAGCGCGGCCTGAAGATCGCCCCCATCCCCGCGCTCGACGCCTGGCTCGCCGAAGAAACCCAGCCCGCCAACCCCGCGCTGGAAGCCAGGGTCAAAGCGGCGCGCGCCGTCCGCGATACCCGTGCCCGGGCGTTGGGCATCGAGGCGGGTGTCCTCGCACCCCGCGAACGACTGGAGGC
>JAOACV010000390.1 GCA_026417675.1 Verrucomicrobiia bacterium | reverse complement strand
GTACCCCGGTGGATCGAGTTGGGCCGGCCGTGGAGGATTGTCGGCTTGCCTCGTGTCAGCCAATCGGAGACTGGCCGCGATCCACCGGGGTCCGCGCAGGGCCGCCCCGCGACATCCGCTACATCGCCTCCGTCACGGGCGGCCCCGAACAAGCTGACGCGATGCGGCGCGAGCTGTTCTACGCCCTCTCGGTGATCCAGATTATCGTGCCGCCACTTTCCGACCGTCTCGACGACCTGCCGGCCTTGGTCGAGCATCTGTTGCGGAAGATCGAGTTGCGCGTGAAGAAGAACCTTTCCGTCAGCCCAGGGGCGATGAAGCTGTTGCGCGAACACCATTGGCAGGGCAACGTGCGCGAACTGGCCAACGCCTTGGAGAAGGCCGCCGTCATGTCGTCCCGCAGCGAACTGCGCGAGGAGGAGTTCCAGCACCTCATGGCCGCGCGGCTCGACCCCGCCCGCGTCATGCGCCCCCTCGCCGAGGTCGAACGCGAACACATCCTGTCGGTCTTCGCCCAGTGCGGCGGCGATCTCGCCCGATCCGCCGAGGTGCTCGGCATGAGCCAGAGCGACATCAAGCGCAAACTCAGCGCGTTCGCAAGCGCCACGGGCGCCCGTTCCAATGATTCTTCCGCTGCTTGCGCCGCCTGCGGCCACATTTATAGCGCGCGGGAGGCGGAACGCTGCAACCACAAATGCCCCCGGTGCGCCGGCGTCGAGGGCGCGATCCTAGTGCCGACTCATGCCGGCGACTGCGGCCTGCCCCCTGACGTGCCGAAGTTCAAGAACAACCGCTACGTGCTCTACAAGCTTATTGATCGTTCCGAGTTCAGCGAGGTCTGGGCCGGCTGGCAGCCAAGCCTTTGTCGGCGCGTGGTCATCAAGTTCCTTACCGCGCAAGACCCGGGCCTGCTGGAGCGATTCAAGCGCGAGGCGCGCATCCAGGCCACCCTGCGCCATCCGCATATTCCCGCCGTGTATGAGGCGGGCACCGACGAGCTGCGCCCCGACCAGATGTTTCTCGCCATCGAATTCATCGAAGGCGCCGCGCTTGACCAACACAGCAAAGACCTCATGGCCAGGTGCAGCGAGAAGGACCGCATCCGCGAAGTGTTGGCCTTGGGCCGGCAGATCGCGCTGGCGCTGGACTACCTGCACACCCAGGGCTTGGTCCACCGCGATCTGAAACCGCAGAACATCATCGCCACCAAGAACCAATGCGCCTACCTCATTGATTACGGCATCACCCGCTCCTTCCATTCCGAAGAGCGGCTGACCTCCGAAGGCTACATTCTCGGCACTGTGCCGTTCATGGCGCCGGAGCAGTTCACTGGGGACGTCAAGGGTCTCGACGGTCGCACCGAT
Source organism: Verrucomicrobiia bacterium (assembly GCA_026417675.1). Classification (GTDB taxonomy): domain Bacteria; phylum Verrucomicrobiota; class Verrucomicrobiia; order CAIQCK01; family CAIQCK01; genus JAOACV01. The sequence goes on along the minus strand of JAOACV010000390.1, from coordinate 2,378 downwards.
ATTTGGGGACTCGGCGCGACGCTGTATTACGTGCTCACTGGCCATTTGCCCTTCCCCGGCGCCAAGTTCGAGGAGGTCGCCCAACTCATCGCGTCGTCGCCGCCGCGATCGCCGCGTCAGATCAACCCCGAACTGAACGAGGAGACCGAGCAGTTGTTGTTGCGCGCGCTGGAGAAGTCCCCGCACCTGCGTTTCGCGCGCGCCAGCGACATGGCGGCCGCGATCCAGACGGCGATAGATCGTTACTGAACGACCATCCAGCCGCGGGCGTCAGCGTCCGGTCTTGGCTCTGGCTTTCAGCCGCTCCAGCCGTTGGATGATCTCGGCGTTGCTTGGGTCGAGCCGGCTGGCTTGGAGATAAAAATCGTGCGCGGCCTGCAGGTGGCCCTGCCTCTCGCACATCAAGCCAAGGTTGCGGGCAGCCAGAAAGTTGAACGGGTCGAGTTGATAGCCGCGCAACAGGGCCTGCCGCGCTTCGTTGGTGCGGCCGAGACCGTAATAAACCACTCCAAGGTTCACCCATGCCAGTGCGTGGGCCGGTTGTTGGGCCACCGCCTGCTCGAACTGCGCGATGGCCTCCGCAGGCCGGTTCTGCGCCAGCAACGCATTGCCGCGCATAATCGCTTGGTCCGCCGCGTCCATCGGCATCCCCTCCGCGCCCGGTCCGCCAGGCAGGCGCGAGAGCTTCTGTTGGATCATCGCGCCATAGTCGCCCGGCTGGCCCGGCCACCAACGCGAAACGAACACCGACCCCGCAGCCATCGCCACCAGCGCCGCCGCCGCGACAGTTATGGAGAGCCAACGTTCCATTCCAGAATCCTCGGCTCATTGTCGGCCCACGCCTCCCAATCCGCAATCTGAAATTCGCTTCCGTGCGCGTCCCAACATGGCCGCTGCAATATCGTCCGGTGTTCGCGTGGATCGCGCTCTCCGAACACGATGCTTGTTTCTTGCGTGGATGATCGCGTTTGGAGAACGCGATCCACCGGCTGACGCGGGATGTTTCCGCGTGCCAGTCGTGGCGGAAACCAGGGAAAATAAAAAACGAACTGGAAAAGAGAATCCGTTTGACAGCCTAAGCGTGGTCGTTATACTGCGGCGCAAACTGCGAGACCTTTTATGTCAGAGCAAACTCCACCGTCAGGCGCTGGCGGCAAACCAGCGGAAAAGAAAGACACTGTGCGGATCACACTGCCGCCGAGGCCCGTGGCGCCCGGCGCGTCCGCGCAAGCTCCGACGCAAGCGGCCCCCGCGGTCCCGCCGCGACCCGCCGGCACTATTCCTGCCATCCCGGTGCCGCCCAAGAAGCAGACGGCTCCGCTGAAGAAGACCACCGGCAAAGTGCCCGGCGCGACGAAACCGGCGATGCCGGTGGTGCCGCCACCCACCGTCCGCCAACAGGCCGTGCCCCCGGCACCCACGACCATGCCCGCCGCTCCGCCGTCCACAGTGCCCGGCGCGTCGCCGGTGCGACCGACTGTCAAGCTTCAAACGGTGGACATCCCGGCGTCCCGCCCGCAGCAGGCCGTGTTTCCCACCGAGGGACGCGCACAACCCGCGCCCATCGCGTCCGAGCGCAGCGGGCCGACCGCAGTGGACGCGGTCTTGAGCTTGCTGGTGGTGGCCATGGGCTGTGTGCTGGCGTGGCAACTCTGGTCGGTGCTTCACATGTAACCGCGTCAGCCTCCCAGCCGGCGCCCATCCCGAAACCACGCCCGTAGTGGTCTCCAACCGCAGCTTGATCCCATGGCAAATACAAACATCGTCCGTTTGACTTCCTTAAACTTCGACGCCGAGGTGCTGCAATCCTCACAGCCCGTCCTGGTGGATTTCTGGGCTGAGTGGTGCGGCCCTTGCAAAATGATCGCGCCCGTCCTCGACGAGCTCGCCGGCGAGTTTGCCGGCAAGGCCAAGATCGCCAAGTGCAACGTGGACGAAGCGGGCGAACTGGCCAGCCAGTATGCCATCACCAGCATCCCGGCGCTGCTGCTCTTCAAAGGCGGCAAGGTCGTCGCCCAACTCGTCGGCGCCCGGCCTAAAAAGGATTTGCAAAAGCTGCTCAACGACAACCTCTGAACGCCGCCGTGGAGCGTTGAGCGCAACGCTCCGCGCTCCACGCTATGCGCTACGCCATCTGCAACGAGACTTTCGCTCCGCCCGTGGCCATGCCGTGGGCGCCGTGGAAATTCGAGGACCAGTGCCGTTGTGCCGCCCGGCTAGGCTACCACGCCATCGAACTGGCCCCGTTCACCTTCAACCGCGACGCCCGCGCCATCAGCGCCGCCGAGCGCGCCGCCATCCGCGGCACCGCCTCGGCCGCGGGTCTGGAGATCGTCGGTCTGCACTGGTTGCTGGCGATGACCACCGGCTTCCACCTC
>JAOACV010000038.1:6647-10428 GCA_026417675.1 Verrucomicrobiia bacterium | reverse complement strand
CGCCAGCACCACGCCGGACACCGCCCGATAAAACACCGTTGCGGCTGCTCCCGCCATGACTGCGTCTATAGCTTCACGCGCACCAGCTGCGCTGCGAACGCGCCGTCCATTTGATCGCGTGGCGGAAAGCTCTCCACACATCGCTCCAAAGCATACGATGGGTTGACCTTCAAAAAGTCGTCCACCACGCCGCGGTTCTCCTCCGGTTCGAGGCTGCAGGTGCTGTAAACCAACACGCCCCCGCGCTTGATCCGCGCTGAGACGGCCGTGAGCAGCTTCAACTGTTCCGCCGCCAGGCGTGGGATGGCCCTCGGCTGCAAACGCCAGCGGGCGTCCACGCGCCTGCGGAAGACACCGGTATTGGAACAGGGAACATCCAGCAGGGCGCGGTCGAACCACGTCTCGCCCGGTCCGGGAGGCCGTGAACGCTGGATCGTCACGCAACGGATGCCGAGCCGGGCGCAGTTGGCCACCACCAGCTTCAGTCGCTCCGCAGACGAATCTTCGGCAACGACCTCGCCTCGATCGCCCATAAGTTCCGCGATGTAGGTTGTTTTCCCGCCGGGCGCGGCGCAGGCGTCCAGCACGCGCTCACCCGGCTTAGGGTCCAATAGTTCCACCGCCAGCAGTGTGCTTGGATCCTGCAGGTAAAACTCGCCCTCGCCAAAACCCGGCATCTGCTCGACCGGGACGGCCGATCGCACCCGCAGCACGGACCCGCGCACCTGTTGTTGGCCGCTCGCCGTCCACGGCTCCGTCTCCACGCCGCCCGCCCGCAGTTTTTCGGCGAGCGCCGCCGCGCCGGTCTTGAGCGTGTTGACACGCGCGTAGAGCGCCGGCGGCTTGTTGTTCCACTCCAATAGCGCCTGTGTGTCGGCCTCCCCGTGGCGCGCGAGCCATCGTTCGACCAACCAGTCGGGGTGGGAGAATCGAACGGGCAGAGATTGCTGCTGGAGCGCCGAAGCCAGCGCGGCGCGCTCTCGCAGGGCGGCGCGCAGGACGGCGTTCAAAAACCCCGCTTCGCTCGCCGAGAGGTGGTGTTTGGCCAACTCGACGGTGGAATGCACGGCCGCGTGCGCCGGCACTTTGTCGAGGAAGAACAACTGATACAGCCCCAGTCGCGCCAGCGCGGCCGCGCGCGGCTTCGGCGTGTGCGCGGCCTTCCGCGCTGCGAGCCAGTCCAGCGCACGCCGCTGGCGCAGGCAGCCGTAGAAAAGCTCCGTCACCAGCGCGCGGTCGCGCGCGGGCATGCCGGATTTCTCCAGCGCCGCGCGCAGCAGGTCGTCCGCCGCCGCGCGCTGTTGCTCGCACGCACACAGAAGGCGGAAGACTATTTCCCTTGGATTTGCCGGGCGCACAGACTAGATAGTAGCGTTTTGCGCGGCAGGCTGCGCAAGCACCAAAAAAACTATGACCGACGAGGAAATCCAACGATTGCTGGACGAAGGCAAGGCCGATGCCAGGCACGTCGAGGCTTTGAAGAAATGCGGCCCGGGCACGTTCTGCGTCCACCGCAGTTGGGGCTTCGGGCGTATCGCCAGCTTTGACGCGATCCTCGGCAAGTTCCTGATTGATTTCAAAGGCAAGGCCGGTCATCCGATGGAGGCGCGTTACGCGGCCGAATCGCTGGAAATCCTGCCGCCGGACCACGTGCTGGCGCGCAAAGTCACCGACCTCGACAACCTGAAGCGGCTTGCCGCCGAGCAGCCGTTGGAGCTGATGCGTCTCGTGCTCACCAGCTTCGGCGGCCAGGCGACAAACGAGCAAATCACGGCCGCGCTCTGCCCGGAGGTTGTCGCCACCGCCGACTGGAAGAAATGGTGGGACGGCGCCAAGCGCGTGATGCGAAAGGACCCGCACTTCGTCGTCGCGACCCGCAAGAACGAGCCGTGCCTGTTGCGCGGCGAGCCGATGCGACCGGAGCAGGAATTGCTGAAGAAGTTCGAAGCGGCAACCGGCCTCAAGGAAAAAGTCGCGGTGGCCGAGCAGTTGGTGCGCGTAGCGGACCAGATCGGCGACGCGAAGGCGGCTCTGGAGCCGGTCATCCACGCGTTGAGCGTCGAGATCAAGCGGTCGCTGCACCGCGAGCCGGCCACGACGCTGGAGGCGATCTGGGTGCGGGATGAACTGGCCTGTTATTGCGGCCAGCAAACGCACCACACGGTCGAGCAGGTCCATGAGGTCGTCAAGAACGTCCGCCAACTGGGCGAACTGCTGGAGTCGCTGCCTGCCCCCAAACAGAAGCGGCTGTTGCCCCACGTGCGCGCGGCGTATCCCGACACTTGGCACGATACGCTGCGCCAGGTCGTGATGGGCGCCGACGCGAAGCTGGCGGGCGATATCATCGAATTCCTTGTCGCCGAGGGGCAGGCGGACGCGGTGCGGGCGTTTCTGGAGCGCGTCATCCGCGAGCAGACCGCGCCGAGCGAATTGCTGCTTTGGGTCTGCCGTAGCCGCAACCAGCAAGCGTTTGCCGAAATGCTCGCGCCGCTGCTGAACACGCGGCTGGCGTCGGCCATCCTTCAGGCGCTTCAGGGCGAGCAACTCCAGACCGGCCGGCGCAAGAACCAACTGCTCGACTACCTGCTCAGCGAGGGCAATCTCATCGCCGATCTGCTGCGCGGCGCCGATCTGGAGGAGGCCCGCGACATCGCGAGGCGGATTCTGATTCATCCGGCCATCGGCGAGATGGACCGCCGGTCGCTTCTGGCGCGCATCATCAAGCTGCATCCGCCCGTCCAGTCGCTGTTGACGTCGGGGGCGGAAGTGCGCCAGCAAGCCATCACCGTTTCTTGGGANAGCCTCGAACAACGCAAGGCCGAATACGATGAGCTGGTCACCAAGCGCATCCCGGCCAACTCCAAGGACATCGCGATCGNCCGCAGTTACGGCGACCTGAGCGAGAACTACGAGTTCAAGGCCGCCAAGGAAACCCAGCGCGTCTTGATGGCGCGCAAGGCGGAGTTGGAAGCGATGCTGGCCATCGCGCGTGGCACGGACTTCGCCGACGCCAGAACCGACGCCGTCGGCATCGGCACCTGCGTCACGCTGACTGACATGACCGACAACAAGACGATCCGCTACTGCGTGCTCGGCGCGTGGGACAGCGACCTGGAACGCGGCATCATCAGCTACCAGACCGCGCTGGCGCAGGCGCTCATGAACAAGAAGGTCGGCGACGAGGCTGACTTTGAAATCGGCGGCCATCGCCATCACGTCCGCATCGAGAAGATCGAGCGCTATGTGGATCTGAAAGCCGAGATCGGCCCCCTCAACGCACTCAAACCGGCTGCCGCGCCCGCCCAGCCCGCTGCGAGTCAACAACCTCCAGCCCAGCCGGGAGCTTGAAAGTGGTGAGCCGCTCCAAGCGGCCTTCGCCCTCGAAAATCCTCGGCAGGTCGAGACGCATGCCGCCTCACGACTCGCGTGCAAGATCAAGCGGGTGAACGTGTGCTCCAGAATGATCCATAGCGGGAAGGATTTTCTTGTGGCGCGCGAAGTTCGCGCAGTGGCAAGCTGACGGCAATCAGGAGCCAAAGCGCGTCTTTCATTTGCAACGCTCGGATTCAGGACGCGAGAGGCCATTGTTTGGAAAGCCATCATGAAAATCGTTGACCTCAAAGCGCGCACCGTCGCCATCCCCCTTAACTGCCAGTTGCGACACAACACGGGCGTTCATCCCGGTTACTTCCTGCGCACCATTATCGAGATTGTCACTGACGAAGGAATCGTTGGCCTCGGCGAGGTCGGCGGCGGCGACCAGCGCGGCGCCATCCTAAAA
>JAOACV010000038.1:0-6637 GCA_026417675.1 Verrucomicrobiia bacterium | reverse complement strand
ATAAGAGACAGTTCCATGCCCGCCGGCCCGATTCGCATCCTCGGCCTCGACCCGTTTCACCTCGAAGTCATCAAGCTCAAAACGCTCCGAAGCATCTACTACTTGTCCAACGCCCGTCTTTACGGCGCCATCGAGATGGCCTGCCTCGACATTCAAGGCAAGGCGCTGGGGCGTCCCATGTCAGACTTGCTCGGCGGGCGGGTGCGCGACGCGATACCGATGATCGCTTACTTGTTCTGGCGCTACGACCGGCCACAGGGCGGCGACGACCGATGCGCCGAGGACCTCGTCGAGCAGTGCGAGCAACTCCACGCCGAACTGGGCGTGAAGACGGTGAAGATGAAAGGCGGCGTGGTGAACCCCGACGTGGAGGTGCGCGTGATGGAACTATGCCGCCAGCGCATGGGGCCGAACTTCGGCCTGCGCATGGACGCCAACGGCGTCTGGAGCGTGGCGACCGCCGTGCGCATCGGCCGTCGGCTCGAACCGCTCGGCCTCGAATACTTCGAGGACCCCGCGTGGGGCATCGAGGGACTCGCGGCCGTGCGGCGGCAGGTGCGCATCCCGATCGCGACGAACATGTATCCGGCGAAGTTCGACGACCTCGGCCCCGCGATCCGGCTCGGCGCGATGGACGTGGTGCTGACCGACCTCCATTATTGGGAAGGCCCGCGCGGCGTGAAAGACCTCTGCGCCGTGCTGCGGACGTTCAACCTCGGCGTCGGCATGCACAGCGGCGCGGAGTTCGGCGTCGAGATGGCAGCGATGCTGCACACCGCCTGCACGATTCCCGAAATGCACTATGCCGGCGACGCGCTCTACAACTACCTGACCGACGACATCATCGTCGGCGGCAAGATGCGCTACGAGGACGGCTGCATTCGCGTGCCGACCGGCCCCGGCCTCGGTGTTGCGCTCGACGAGGAGAAGATGGCGAAATACGAACGCTACTACGCCGAGAAAGGCGACTACTACGCCCGCTTCCACCAAGACTCGCGCCGGCCAGAGTGGTATCCAATTGTCGGAGGAATGTGACGATGAAACAGCTTTGGCTCTCCAACAAAGTGGCGATTGTAACCGGCGCGTCGCGCGGCATCGGTCGCGCCATCGCGGTTGGACTCGCGCGCGAAGGCGCGAAGGTGGTCGTCAACTACGTCTCCAAAGCCGCTGCGGCTGATGAAGTCGTCGGCGAGATTCGCGCCGCCGGCGGCGAGGCCATCGCCGTGCAGGCCGACGTTGGCGACCTTGCGCAACACGAGCGTCTCATCGCCGCGGCGCGCGACGGTTTCGGGCAGCTCGACATTCTTGTCAACAACGCCGCCGTGACGAAACGGGAGATGTTCTTGGAAGCGACCACCGATGGTTGGGACAGGACGATGGACGTTGACCTCAAGGGCGTCTATTTCCTCTCTCAAGCGGCGGCGCGGTTGATGGTGGCGCAGAAGTCGGGCAAGATCATCAACATCTCCAGCGTCCACGACGCGCGGCCGATGGTCAGCAACTCCATCTACAACATTGCCAAGGCCGGTCTGGTCATGCTGACGAAGTCGCTTGCGCTGGAGCTGGCCGGGAGCGGCGTCCAGGTCAACTGCGTCTCGCCCGGCGCGATTCTCACCGACGAGACGCGCGACCGGCTCGCCGACGCCGCGTATCGCGAGAAAGTGCTGGCGAAAATCCCAGCGCGCCGCATCGGCGAGCCGGACGATGTGGTTGGCGCGGTGCTCCTACTGGCGTCGGCGGCTTCGGACTACATCACCGGCACCACGCTCTACGTGGACGGCGGCATGTTGCTTCAGTGATCAGACGCACCCGTCTCGCAGGTCAGACATCTCTGAAAGCGGGCTGCTTGGCGTGATGGCGTCNGGCGGCGTATGCTACCGGGACTTGGAAACGCAGGACGACGCGGCAGGCATTATGAGATTCGTGGACACCCATGCGCATCTGACGCACGAAAAATTCCGCGACGACCTCGACGCGGTGGCGCGGCGCGCGGCGGAGGCGGGCGTAGCGGCGATCATCGTGCCTTCCAGCGACCTTGACGATGGTGCCGCGGCGCTGGCGCTGGCGGAACGTTTCCCGCAGGTCTATGCGGCGGTGGGCGTGCATCCGAACGAGGCCGAGACCGCGCCGCCGGACGTGATGGAGGCGTTGTCGGCTCTGGCGCGGCATTCCAAGGTCGTCGCCATCGGCGAAGCGGGCATGGACCATTACTGGGAGCCTGCGAAGTCAAGTCCGGCCAGCCGCGAGCGACAGCGGCGTGTGTTCACGCAGCAGCTCGAGCTGGCGGCGCGGCTCGACAAGCCCATCATCATTCATCAACGGAATTGCGCCACAGAGCTGCTGGAAGTGGTGGCGGCCTATCGCAGCCGCGTGCAAGGAGTGTTTCACTGTTTCAGCGAGTCGCCGGAGATTGCGCGGCGGGTGTTAGAGCTGGGTTTCCACATCTCGTTTACCGGCACGCTGACGTTCAAGCGAAATGACGCGCTGCGCGAACTGGCGGCGACGCTGCCCGCCGACCGCGTGATGGTGGAGACCGATTGCCCCTATATGTCGCCGGAGCCGCGCCGGGACGCGCGACGCTGCGAACCGGCGTTCGTCACGCACACGGCGGCGGCGCTGGCGGCGGCGCGAGGTGTGCCGTTGGAGGAAATCGCCCGGCAGACGACGGAGAATGCGATGCGGTTGTTCGGTTTGACGTTGTCGGCGTAGCCGCCGGGGAAGCTTCAACCCAGATTACGCATTTGAGTAAGGGGTGATCTCACCCCAACAACCCGGCCCCGGCGATCAGGGGATTTTCTATTTGTGCGATCTATTTGCCCGACGAGCGTTTCGCCTTGGCACGAACCGCTTTCTTGGCTGGGGGTGGGACCCCGCCCTTGTGAATTTTGACCTCGGCATCATTCTTCTGCGGCGCGCCGGGCGTGCTGCGGCCGTCGGCGATGAGTTTTTCCATCAGCGCCTTCATTTCGGCGACCCGTTCGGGCTTCTGCGCGGCAAGGTTTTTCGTTTCGCCGAGATCGTTGTCGATGTTGTAGAGCTGGACGGGGATGTCACCGCTGTCCTTGTCATAACCTCCGCCGCCGGGGCCGAAGATGAGTTTCCACGGTCCTTGGCGCAGGCCGGCGGTCCCGCGTCCCGCGCAACTGACGGCGTTGGGGCGGATCGGTTTGTCCTCGCCGCGCAGCAACGGAAGGAGGCTGAAGCTATCTTCGCCGGCGTTGTCGGGCAGCTTGACGCCGAGCACGTCGGCGAGCGTGGCCATGATGTCGGCTTGGTGGACAAGCTGCCGGCAGACGCGGCCGGGTTGCACGACGCCGGGCCAGCGAACGACGTAGGGAACGCGATGGCCGCCCTCCCACACGTCGGCCTTGTAGCCGCGCAACGGCCCGCTGGGGAAGTGGCCCTTGGCTTCCATTTCCTTCGCGCCGATGTAGGGCGCGCAACCGTTGTCGCTGGTGAAGAATACGAGCGTGTTTTCGGCGACGCCGCTTCGCTGCAGGGCGTCGAGCACGCGGCCGATGACGGCGTCGGTTTCCATCACGAAGTCGGGATAGACCATGCCGAGGCTGCTCCGGCCTTTCCACTCGTCGTTCACCGCCAGCGGCGTGTGCGGCGAAGTCAGCGGCAGGTAGAGCAGGAAAGGCTGCCTCGCCTGCGCCTGGCGCGCGATGAACTGGCAGGCGCGGTCGCCGAGCGCGGGCAGGATCGGCTCCAGCTTCCAGCCCTTGAGCGCGGGTCCTTGCAGACTGGCCAGATGAGGGGTGAGCAGCCGGGCCGGCAACAACTCCGACGGTATGCCGACGGTGCGGTCGTTCTCGATGAAACAATACGGCGGCCAGTTGGGCACGTCGGTGCCGAAATACTCGTCGAACCCGCGCGCGGTCGGTCCGTTGGCCATCGGTTTCGAAAACACTTCACGCCACGCGGCGCGATGTTCGTCGGTGGCGGCAGCCACATTCCTGCCGACGTGGAACAACTCGCGCTTCTCCTGCGGCACGCCCCAATCGCGGCCGAGGTGCCACTTGCCGACGCAGGCGGTGCGGTAACCGTGTTGCTTGGCGAGCCCCGCGATGGTCAGCCGATCGGGCGCGATGAGCGGCTCGCCGAATACGCCGACGATGCCCGATTGCAGCCGCGTGCGCCAGTGATAGCGCCCCGTCAGCAGCGTGTAGCGCGACGGCGAGCAAACGCCCGACGAGGAGTGCCCGTCGGTGAACCGCATCCCCTCGGCGGCGAGCCGGTCCATGTGCGGCGTGGGGATTTTGCCGCGCTGCGGGTTGTTGCACTGCATGTCACCGTAACCGAGGTCGTCGGCAAGGATGACGACGAAGTTGGGTTTCGGCGAGGCGCCCGCGAGATTGCCTGAGGCCGCACAGGACAGGATGATTCCGGTCAGCAATCGTTTCATAGTTCAACCTTGTTTCTGCTGCGCTGGTTTTCTTTTGGGCGTCTGCGGCTTCGCGTCGGCGCCTTGGTAGGGAACGCTGCCGTGGGGACCGATCTCGTAGCCCCATTCCTTGATGTAGGACTTGGCGGGACGGAAGCCGTCGCTGATGCGTTTCAGCCGCGCCCAGAGGCGGCCGTCAAGCTCTTTCACCAGCTTGGCGCACTCCGGTTTCGCGACGAGATTGTCCATCTGGTGCGGGTCTTTCTCGTTGTCGAACAACAGCCACGGCCCCTCCAGGCCGCGCACGTAGGTGTGACGGCTCGTGCGAAGCGCGCGATACTCCTTCGCGAACTCGCGCGCGACGAACGGCGCGACGTTCATGTAGAGCGCGACGTGGTCGCTCGCCTCGCGCCCGCTGCGAAGCATCCCGCTCAAGTCATCGCCCTCGACGCCCTTGGGAACCTCGACGCCCGCCAGTCCGAGCAGCGTCGGGAAAATGTCCGGCGTGGTGATCGGCATGTTGACGACGCGTCCGCGCGCGCCGTGGATGGCGGGATAGCGCAGCAAGAAGGGCACGTGGGCGGATTCGTTCCATGGCACTTGTTTCATTGTCGGCGGGCAGCCATGCGAGCCGAGCATCTCGCCGTGGTCGGAGGTGAAGACCACGATCGTCTTTTCCGCGAGGCCCGTCCCGGCCAGCGTCGCGAGCACGTCACCGACGCACTTGTCCAGCGCAGTGCAGTGCGCGTAGTAGCCCTGCGCTTCGCGCCGCGCGCGGGCGCGCATCGCTTCGGGCACATTCGGCGGCAAATTGATCTTCTCCGGCGGATAGAGCGCCTTGTAGTCCTCCGGCGCGGTCGCGTGTGGGAAATGTGGCGGGCCGTAGGAGACGAAGAGAATGAAGGGCTGGCCGCTGCGGGCGTGGTCGCGGATGTATTGCTGCGCGTCCTTGGTCTGTGCGAACGCGTCGTAGCCATCCCAGAACCGTTTCTCGTCCGAGTCCCCCGCGTAGTAGTGCGAGTGGTTGTAGTTGTGGTCGCACTCGGCGGCTTTCCAGTAATCCCAGCCCTGCCGCCGGGCCGGCGGGATAAACGCGCTGCGCCCGTGACCGTCGAGGTGCCACTTGCCGATGTAAGCCGTCGCGTAGCCGGCCACCTTCAACACCTCGGCGATGCACACCTCCTCGTCAGGCAAGTGCGCGTCGTTGAGGAACATGCCGGTCGAGGTCGGGTAGCGGCCCGTCATCAGCGCCGCGCGGTAAGGCGTGCAGACGGGACAGACCGAGACCGCGTTGCGGAAGTTCAACCCTTCCTTCGCCAGACGGTCGAGGTTGGGCGTTTTGACGTTCGGGTCGCCCGCGTAACCGGTCGCCGAGGCGCGCCACTGGTCGGCGAGCAGATAAACAATGTTGGGCGGGCCGGCTTCTGCGTCCGCGGCGAGGAAGGCGGCAAGACCGACGAGGGCGATTCCGAAATGGCTCTTCATGGCGATCCTGTTTCCGACAGGGCGCGGCTACGTTGCCGGCTCTGACAAGAATGGTCAATGCCGTTCCAGCCGCTTTGTTTCGCGGGCCGGCTGCATCGGCCCTGCCAGCGGCGGCAAGGAATCCGGTTGTCACGTGCTTGTCACAAGACCGCCCTTGGCTCGTGACAGGGATATTCCATTTTGGGGCCATGGCACTTGAGCACGACAAACTCATTCTGATCATCGAAGACGAACTCGACCTGGCGCGGTGGATCGAGTTTTATCTGCAGCGCCGCGGTTACGACACGTTGGCGGCGCACGACGGGACGGCGGGGTATGACGCCGCCTTCCGGCGCTGGCCCGACCTGGTCATTCTCGACCTGATGCTGCCCAAGATGCACGGCTTGGAGGTTTGCCGGCTGCTGAAATCCAACCCGCACACGGCGCATGTCCCCGTGTTGGTGTTGACCGCGCTCGATGCGGAATCGTATCGCGAACAATGTTTGGCGGCGGGCGCTGAGGACTTCCTAACCAAGCCGTTCGACCCTCAACAACTGTTGGCGCGGGTGGATGCCGTGTTTGAGGAACGCGAGGCGCTCTGTGGCGTCAAGCGATAAGTTGGCGGCTTCGGTCGGGGCGCGCAGGATGGCGTGAACAGGTAGTTCCTATTAGAGCCGTCTTGTCATGTGCCGATGATGCGGGGCGTTTGGGGCGGGCAGGCTATTGTTGGCAATTTGTAACGCTTTGACCGCCGGGATGTCACGCGCCTCGTCCAGGGTTGCGGGC
>JAOACV010000389.1 GCA_026417675.1 Verrucomicrobiia bacterium | reverse complement strand
GGTCAATAATGGCGCGCGGCTGCTCGATGAACACCGGGCACACCTGCTCGCAAGCCATGCATGTGGTGCAGGCCCAAAGCTCGTTCGCGGCAATCACATCGCCGTGCAGCTTGCGGTCCGCCCCGATCTTGCCGTTGGGTTTCGCGGCGCGCAGCATCTCGCCGTTGAGCTTGAGCACGATGTTTTTCGGCGAGAGCGCTTGGCCGCTGAGGTTGGCCGGGCAGGCTTCCTGGCAGCGACCACACCACGTGCAGCCGTCCACTTGGGCCAGTTGACGCCACGTTAGATCGGTGACCGTGGCCACGCCCTCGCCTGCCGCCAGCGCGCCGGCCGGCGTCAGTTTCCGCAGGAAGATGCTGACCGAGGACGAGACCATGTGAAATGCCTTCGACCACGGGATCGCGGCGATGAAACCGAGCGCAAGCACCGCGTGCAGGGTCCAGAACAGATGGTGCAGCTTCACCAAGCCATCCTGCGACACTCCCTGAATCATTTGGGCCAGCACGTAACCGCCGAACGACCACGCGCCCCACGGCAGTTTTTGAGCGGCCAACCGCGCCGCCTCGGCCAGAAAACCGGTGACGGCCACGCCGAGCAGGATGAGCAGCAGGTAGGCGGAATCGAAACCGAAGGTCGGCGGATAAGGCGTTTCCAGCTTTTTCGGCTTCATCACGTAGCGCCGGTAAAGCCCCATCGCCAAGCCCCCAATCAGCGCGATGCCAAACAGGTCGGCCATCAGTTCGTAGATGAGATAGAAGTTGCCTTTGAGGAACTGGAAACCCATCAGCAGGTAGGTGACGTCCCAATCCACTGTCGCAATGGCGGTGGCCATTGCGAGGACCACCATGCCCCAGAAGATTGCCAGGTGCATCGCGCCCGCGTAGGCGTCTGACGCCACGCGCATCTGCGCGATGGCATACATCAGCAACGCCTTGAGCCGCTCGCCCCACGCCCAATCCACTTTCTCGGCCTTGCCCAGCCGCCACTTCTGCACGTGACGCCAGACGCCGTAGGCAAACACGCCGACCGCGGCCGCGCCCGCGACGTATGTAACCGTCTGCGCCCACGGCGGGATGTTCACGAACGTCTGCCGCAACGGTTCGGCCGGGATGTCTTGAAAGGGGATGTATTTCATTTACGCGCCTTGCTTGCGTTTCTCGATGGCTTCCTTCAGCGCCGGCACCAACTCGAACAGGTCGGTGGTCGTTCCGAAATGCGCAATGTCGAAGATCGGCGCTTTCGGATCGGTGTTGACAGCGACGATGAGGGACGCGCCGCGCATGCCTTCCTGGTGCTCCGGCGCGCCGCTGATGCCGAGCGCGAGGTAGAGCTTCGGTTTCACGGTCATGCCCGATTTGCCCACCTGTCGCGTCAGCGGCAGCCAGCCCTGGTCAATGACGGGCCGCGAGCCGCTGACCGCGCCGCCCAACACGCCCGCCAGTTCCTCGGCCAGCGCAATGTTGTCCTGGGTCTGGATGCCGCGGCCCACGGACACCAGAACGTCCTGCTTGGTGATGTCCACGTCGCCGCCGGCCGGCTCGATGTATTTCTTGAAGACGACTTTCGGCGCGGGGACGTTGACCGCCGGCTTCTCGATCGTCGCGGCTTTATCGCTCTTGCCCGCGTCCGGGGGGAAGGAACCGGGCAACACGCAAAGGATGCCGCGGTTTCCTGCCAGTGGCACGTCGGCCATGATCTTGCCGCCGTAAAGCTGGCTGGTGACCATGACCGCGCCGTTGTCCACCTTTAGTCCGTGGCAGAAATTCACGTAAGGCAGTTTGGTCAACGCGGCGAGTTTGGCGCCGAGACCCCACGCGAGGTTTGTGCCGGGGATGAGCACGATGGCCGCCTGTTTTTGCTCCATGAGTTGCTGGATCACCGGGCCGGTCACCTCCACCGTCGGCACCTCCAGCGCGGCGTCCTCCACCACTAGCACGGAATCCGCCGCCCCTAGTTTTGCCGCAACCGCCGATGCGTCCCGGCCCAGCGCCACGGCCAGCACCGGCGTTTTCAACTCGTCGCCCAGTTTGCGGGCCGCGCCGAGCATCTCGAAACTGATCTCCGAGACTTCACCTTTCAGATGTTCCGCCAAAACCAGAATTGCGCTCATGTCGTTCTCCTGTTGCTGGTCTGTTCGTCGTTGCGCCGCTCTCAAACCAAACCGCGCTCGGCCAGAATCGCGACGATCTTGCCGGCGACTTCCTCCGGGCTGCCTTCGATCATTTCCGCGCGCCCGGCTACTTCGGGCTTATACATTTTCTCAACCGCCAGCACCCCCGGCGTCTCTGGCGGGGTCACGTCCACGGTCTCGATCTTCGCGGTCTTCATCACGGCCCGCACCTTGGCAACCGGCACATAGCGCGGCGGTTTCTCGGCGGCCTGAATGCCCAGAACCGCCGGCAGTCCCACGCTGAACTCGCCGCGCATGCCGCCCGCGAACTCTTTCGTAACCGTAAGCCCGCCCGCCTCAATGGCGACCCCCGCAACCAAGCCGACGTAGGGCAGTTGCAGCATGTCCGCGAGGTAAACGCCGATCTCGCCCTCCAGATCGTCAATGGCCTGACACTGCACGAGAATCACTGCGTCGGCCGGCAGGGGCTTCAGGTAGGACGCCACAATCTGCGCGCAAGCCGGGCCGCGCACGTTGGAGAAATCGCCCGCGAGCTTGACCGCCTTGTCCGCCCCCTTGGCAACGGCGGTGAACAACACCTCGTCCACCTCCGGCGCCTCGAACGCCACGGCCGTGACCGTGCCGCCAAACTTTTCCTTGAGCAACAACGCCTGCTCCAAGGCGTGCTCGTCGGGATCGTTCAGCTTGAAGCGGAGAAACTCGCTGTTGAGCGACTTATTGTCGGCCGAGACTTCCAGTTCCTCCACCGTGTCGGGCACCATTTTCAACAGGACGAAATAGTTCATCTCTGGCTTCCTTTCATTTGGCTGCGGACTCAGCAAAATCTGTCGCTTTTCTTGGCAAATGGCCGGTTCAGCCTACGCGAGGCCGCCGGCGCCGCGCGGTTGCACATGTGTCGCTTTCCTGCCGGTTCCTCGGTGGCGCGGTGGCAGGAGACCGCCTTGAGCCAATCTCAAATTGCGCGCCATGCTAGTCGATGGACGGCAGTGCGAATAAAAAACATTTGGCTTTCTAGGTAACCAATTATGCCTCCGGCGGCAACAAAGGGTTGCAGGCTTCTATCAACGAGGCGTGCGAAGGTCAAGCCTCTTGACGGTTTTCCCGGAAAAACGCGCCTCCGATTTGCGGCAAAAAGATTGTTACCGGAAGAGGCTTCAGAGAGGGGCAAAACGAGTCGCTGCGCCGCCCTAGGCAAGGGGTCGCG
This sequence comes from Verrucomicrobiia bacterium, assembly GCA_026417675.1. Lineage (GTDB taxonomy): Bacteria > Verrucomicrobiota > Verrucomicrobiia > CAIQCK01 > CAIQCK01 > JAOACV01. The sequence goes on along the minus strand of JAOACV010000389.1, from coordinate 407 downwards.
GGGGCGGTTGCACAACCAGTTCCTGCCGACCCTCAAACGGGTGGACGAGGACCGCCGGCGTGTTCAAACCGCCGCCAACGTTCCTCAAAATAAGGCCGGCAGGCTACTGGCCCGGATTATTTCACCCTCCCAGCCGCCGGATCGCACGCATGCTGCACGTAGCGCAGGTTTCCAATCTGCTGTATCGCCGACTTCCTGTCGGCGGAGTGTTGGCGCGGTAACGGGGGCCGGCGGATTGGAAATCCGCGATACAGCAGACTGGAAGTCTGCGCTACGACGCTTCGCGTCTGCCAGCGTGTGAAATAACCGGGCCTAGTGGCTGCGGAAGCCGGAGGGTTTCCAGGAACTCTCAAGGCTCCAATTCAGACCGCAGCCTCTCGACCCTGGGTCTCAGCGCGGGGTCTAGC
>JAOACV010000388.1 GCA_026417675.1 Verrucomicrobiia bacterium | reverse complement strand
GCCTGCACCCACTCGCCCATTTTACAGGAAAATCTGGACTTGAACCGGGAGAAACAAATCCTGCGGGAAGGGAAATGCGGATTGACGATCGGGATTGAAAGTTTCATAAACCGTTGTCGGACGGCTGGCAGAGGAACAGGATTTGGCGAGGGACAAAACATGAAGCAAACAGCGGTTGGAGCGCGTAGTGACAGCGCCGCGACAGAAGTGCGACTGGCCAGTTCGCGGGTGTTCACACTCTCCCCGCAGTCGCCATCCGATGAGCGCCGGCGGTTGCTGGCGCTGGCCGTGATCGGCGTGCTGCTGACGTCGGTTTGCCCGTGGGTCGCACGGTCCAGCTACCAAGGCAGCACCGACCTCCATGCTGCGATGGAGGCATGCGGGTCGCTGCTCGGTCTGGTGGCGGGTTTCACCTTGATCGCGCGGACCTACGTTCATGGCAACCGTTTTCACTTGCTCATCGGCCTGGCCTACTTTGTCAACGGCGCCGAAGACCTCGTGCACGGCGCGCTGTCGTTCCGATACTTTCAGGAAGCGTTAAGACTGCCAGCGAACTCGCCCTCTATTCCCGTCACCTACGTTACCGGTCGGCTGTTGATGGGCCTGATCCTGCTGGTCGCGCCGTGGGTCGCCGCGCGGTTCGGGTCGAGCCGGCGTCCCAAACAGGAAACGATCTGGGCTTCGCTGGCGGTGTTGGTGGCAACGGTCGGCCTTACCGTGCTTGCCTTCGAGTTGCCCCTGCCAAGATTCGTTCGACCGGAGTGGATCATCTCGCGGCCCGTGGATTTTCTGTCGGCGGTGGTGCTGTTCGCGGCGCTGGCGGGTTTCCTTTGGGAATATCATCGGCGGCGGGACATGCTGACGTGGTGGATCGCCCTCTCGATCACCGTTGGCATGGTCGGCCAGTTTGCCATGTCGTTCTCGAAGACTTTCTACGATCCCTTGTTTGACTTGGCGCATCTCTACAAAGTGGTCGGCTACCTCATCCCATTGCTGGGTTTTTCGCTCTATCAGATTGCCATTCTCACGGAGCGCCAGAAGGTCGAGGCGGCGTTGCGGCTGGATGAATCGCGTTTGGAAGCGTTGCTGCGGCTCAACCAGATGACTGAGGCGTCGTTGAAGGAACTCACTGACTTCACCCTCGAAGAAGCGGTGCGCCTGACCAGCAGCGAGATCGGCTACCTGGCGTTCATGAACGAGGACGAGACCGTGCTGACGATGCACTCATGGTCCAAGACGGCGATGGAGCAGTGCGCCATCATTGACAAGCCGATCGTTTATCCGGTTGTCAACACCGGCCTCTGGGGCGAGGCGGTTCGCCAGCGACGGCCGGTGATCACCAACGATTACGCCGCGCCCAACCCGCTCAAGAAGGGCTACCCGGAGGGTCACGTCGCCGTGCGGCGGCACATGAACATCCCGGTCTTTGACGGCAAACGCATCGTGGCCGTGTCGGGCGTCGGCAACAAACGCGAGGAGTATGACGAGTCCGATGTCCGCCAGTTGACGCTGCTGATGGAAGGCATGTGGCGGCTCATCCAGCGGCGTCGCACGGAGGAGGAACTGCGCAAGCACCGCGACCATCTCGAAGAACTCGTGGCCGAGCGCGCGGCGGAACTGAAGAAGACCAATGAACAATTGGTGGGCGAGGTTGCCGGCCGGCGGCGTGCCCTGGAGGAGATGCGTCTGGCCGAGCAGAAGTATCGGACCTTGCTGCGGTTCACGGACGAGGGCATCTACGGCGTGGACCGCGAACGCCGATGCACCTTTATCAATCGCGCCGCCGCGGACGCGCTGGGTTACTCCGCCGACGAAGTCATCGGCCGCAACATGCACGAGCTAATCCATCACACACGCGCCGACGGCCGCCCCTATCCGGCGCAAGAGTGCCCGATGTGCCGCGTGTTGGAGAAGGGCGAGGGTTGCCGCGTGGACACCGAGGTGTTCTGGCGTCGCGACGGCACGTCGTTCCCGGTCGAGTATTCCGCCAACGCCATTACCGATGCCAGCGGCGCGGTCACCGGCGCGGTGGTCGCGTTCACCGACATCACCAAACGGCGCGAGGCCGAACGGCAGTTAAAGGAGGCGACGCTCGCCCTCGAACGCTCCAACAAGGAACTGGAGCAGTTCGCCTACGTCGCCTCCCACGACCTGCAGGAACCGTTGCGCATGATCAGCAGCTACGTCCAACTGCTGGCCCAGCGTTACCGAGGCAAACTGGACGCCGACGCCGACGACTACATCCACTTTGCCGTGGACGGCGCGCACCGCATGCAGACGCTCATCAACGACCTGCTGGCTTACTCGCGCGTCGGCACCCGCGGCAAGTCGTTCGAGCCGACCGATTGCGGCGCGGTGCTGGACCGCGCGCTGAACAACCTGCAGGTCGCCATCGAGGAAAGCGGCGCCACGGTGACGCACGGGCCGCTGCCGACGGTCTCCGGTGACGCGACGCAGTTGACACAGTTGTTCCAAAATCTGATTGGCAACGCCGTGAAGTTCCGTCGCAAAGAGGAAGCGCCGCGCGTGCATGTGGCGGCCGAACCGCGCGACGGCGAATGGCTGTTCTCCGTGCGCGACAACGGCATCGGTCTGGACATGCGTTTCGCCGAACGCATCTTCATGATTTTCCAGCGCCTGCACACCCGCGACGAGTATCCGGGCACGGGCATCGGGTTGGCGCTGTGTAAGAAGATCGTCGAGCGCCACGGCGGGCGCATTTGGGTCGAGTCCGAACCGGGCAAGGGGTCCACGTTCTACTTCACCCTGCCCGCCGCAGGTCCTGCCGGCCCGCCCGCGGCGTTGATCAGCGGCACGACATAGCGCTCGTTGCCGAAGTGCTCGCGCACAGGGGCACGGCGTCCAGATCCAGCCAGCCGGGGCCTTCCTCGGTCCATTCACCACGAAGGGGAATGCTCTGAGGCAGCAGACTACCCGGCTTGCTCCTGACCGCCGACGCAACGACGCTCGCAGCGGGGCCAGTAGCCGATCCAGCGTGCGTGCGCTCGCTTGAGTAATCAGTTGACGTTTGTATTCCCGCGCCGTGCGGCGGCAGTGGTGTCGCAACCGGGCCAAGACTTCCGATTTGGTGGATTGGCTCATAAAGTCGTGCATCTATTGGGTAACACCGACTTTTGGCGCAACGACTCGTTTTGCCCCCGCCTCCGGTAACAATCTTTTTGGCGCAAATCGCTCAAAGCCATCCGACTGATTCGAGCTTGAACCCCAGTCCGGGATGCTAGTAAAATACAAGCACCCCAAGAACGGGACGGAGGAGGTTGGACGGCCACCGGGCCCCAGCTCCCTTCATTCTCGATGGGTAGAAAGCCCAGGTAACACTGACTTTCGGCGCACTACGCTGCAAGACGGAGACGTAAAGCCATGCTTACTCCAATCCAGCTCAAGGGTTCGACGGGCATTCACCGTCGTCATTTCCTCCGCTCCGCCACGCTCCTCACCGGAACGGCGGTCTTTGCCGGGCCGGCGCTGTTGCGCGGGCAGAACCTCAACAACAAACTCAACGTCGCCGTCGTCGGCGTCGGCGGCCGCGGCGGCGCCAATATGGCCGAGGTGGCCAAGACCGAGAACATCGTCGCGCTCTGTGATGTCAATGAGAAGAACCTCGGCGCAGCGGAGAAGAAGTTTCCGCAGGCGAAGCGATACATAGACTTCCGCAGGCTTTTCGACGACGCGAAGAGCTTTGACGCGGTTGTGTGCAGCACCACCGAGCACACCCACGCGCCCGTGGTC
>JAOACV010000387.1 GCA_026417675.1 Verrucomicrobiia bacterium | reverse complement strand
AGAGACAGTCATAAGGCTATTCCGCCAACCTCGCCACTACTTTTGCGGAAGCCATGATTTTCATTGTCAAAGAACATGCGAAGCCACGGTGTGTCAGGCGGTTTGGTTTTTCGCGAACTCCCCGGCGATTTGCCGGCACTAGGGGTTCGCGGGAGGCTGTTCATAGAACGAGCGGCTCGGTCAGGTCCACTGGCTCGGCCGCGCCGTAATGCTCTGTGCGCGCGACGGCAGCTTCGTCCAGGAAGTAGAAGCGCAGCGAGTCTTCGTCCTCCTTGTATTCCTGCAGCAGCCGCGCGCGGAGTTGGACGAGTTCCTTTTGACCGACCTGACACTCGAAAACCGATTTCTGAACACGGGTGCCGAAGTCTTTGCAAACTTGCGCGACGCGGCGGAGCCGTCGGCGGCCGGCGGCTTCCGCTGTGGAGACATCATAGGTGACGAGAACAAGCATGGCGACGCTCCGGTTAATCTGGGGGTGGAAAACTAGAATTCATCGGGGCACTAGGGGCACATAGTCGGGCACATCGCTCCGCAAATGGCGGGCGAGCACGCGCGCTTGCACGTAGGGCATTTGAGCGATCCGCAGGGTTTGGTCCAGCAACGGGTGCGTCAGGCTCTCCTGCTTGCGCTCCTGATACGCTTTGATGACGAGCTTGCGGCCCGTTTCGGTCAGCTCTACCGCGCCGCCCTCGCGCTGTTTGAAATGCTCCGGCCCGATCTGCTGGCGGTTGATGAGCGTAATGGCCAGCCGGTCGGCGAGCCACGGGCGGAACTCCTCCATCAAGTCCAGCGCGAGCGACGGGCGGTTCGGGCGGTCGGCATGCAGGAAACCCACAAACGGGTCCAGCCCCGCCGCAGTCAGGGCAGCGATGCAATCATGCCGTAGCAACGCATACAGAAACGACAGCAGGCAGTTGATGCGGTCGCGGGGCGGACGGCGGGTGCGGGTTGTGAAGGCGAAGGCGTCGCGTTGTTGCTTGAGCATGAGGGTGAAGACGCTGAAATACGTTTGCCCCGCCATGCCCTCGGCGCCGCGGATTTCGTCCATGTGTGATCTGAGACTTGAAATCTCCAATGCCTCCAGCCGGCGAATCTGCCGCGCGAGGCTGTCGGTGGCCTCCTGAAGACGTTGGCTTTCCGCGTCATTGCCGTTCTCTCGCGCCGCGCGTAAAAGGCTGGTGCGGGCGTTCTGGAGTTTGCCAGCGATGATTTGGCGGGCGATGGCGGCGCACTTGGCCGGATCATCGGCGGCCCGGAACTGCGCCCGGCGCAGCATCACACTGGTGTCCGCCACGCCCGTCATGCGCGCCATGAAATAACCGTTTTCGCTCAGGAAGTTCACTGCGACACCGTGCTCCCAACACAAGTCAAGGGCCGGCGGGCTGATCGTGCTGGCACCAAACACGCAGATGGACTCCAGATGATGAATCGGGATGGAAAGCCTGCGCCAATCAACGGCCGCCTCGTGCGTTCGCTTTTCCGGCGGCAGGTCGGGTGGATAGACCGGCACCTCCACCTGCAAGGTCAGGTGATCGCGACCAACGTAGGAGCCGGCGGTGGTTAGGTAGAGGGTGTTTTGCTGGATGTTCATGCCGCGTTTCGCCGCATGTTACACGTGATTTGACATTTGAGTTTCAAATTTGAAATTCTTTTTCCTTGGCCTGTCGCCGTAGGGAATGGCCCGGCCGCAGTTTGGCCAGCAGGGTCTTCTGCAACGCGACGGCCTGCTCCGTCTGCTGCTCGCGCCGGCGCGCCGCCTCGTTGAGGTGGCGGACGCCCTTGACGCCGGAGTTTGGGAGCGCGTCTCGCCGGCCGAGCCGCGCGCGACGTAGAGAAACGCCAGCAATTTGTTCGTCGTGCCGCGCTCGAACCCCTCGGCAATGTTGTCGGAGACCGACATGCTGGAACGCTCGATCTGGTCACGCAGGCTGACCGAGCACGGGAACTTCGGATTTTCGGTGAGGTCAAAGACTCCCTCAGCGAGTTTGATGGCCTCCTGCCATACGGGCAGGTCTTCGACCCGCTTGTAGGTCATGGTTCGTTTCTCCCTTCGCGTTGGTGTCCTTGATTTGCTTTCCGGGATCTGAAATCTCAAATCTGAAATAATTCCCTGGCTGCGCGCTCCAGGGCCGCCGGCGCTGACGTGACCTGCGGCAAACACACCTCGAACAGTGAACAGTGTTCGCACGCGGGACGGAATACGGCCGCCGGCAGGCGCTGGATTTCAGACTTCAAATCTGACATCTGAAATTGCTCCGCGAGAGCCCGCAGCTCCACGATGGCCCGTTCCGTCCGCGCACGCAGCGCCGGCGTGAACTGCACTTCGCGCCGCCGTTTACTGTCGGCGTGGAAGATGGCACCGCGCGCAACCGTTGTTTGAAACATTTCCTCCAAGCACAGCGCCTGCGCGCACAGTTGCGCGTCGTCGTTGTCCCACTGGCGGCGTTTGCCGACCTTGAACTCAACGGGGTAGAGGACGCCATCCGGGCGCTGTTCCACCACATCGCATTTGCCGTTGATGCCGAGCCGTTCCGACCACACCGGCAGCGCGCGCAGCAGTTTCGCGCCCTTGCTGACCTCATAGCCCTCCAGGTGCGTGTGCTCGTGGACAATGTCGCCGCGCGTCGTATGGACATTCTCCTCGCGACAACCTTCAACGACCTTCAACGCCGCTCGGCGCGGGCAATAGAGGAAATCGTTGATGAGGCTGAGCGGCAGCGGTTCGGGCGGATTTGAAATCCCGCATTTCGGATTTTCGACAGAGGTCACGAGGTCTTGGCGTCTGCCTGTTTTGGCGGGATTTCCCAGACGATGCGTCGGGCTTGGATGACGGCGACGCCTTCGCTGTTCTTCCCGGGCTTGATTTCGCCGGATTTGGTGACGTGCAATTCGGCCTCGGGCGCTTCGCCTTCGTAATCGTCGAGGCTGCGCGGGAACTCGCTGCCAGAGGACTTGAAGACCCACTTGCCATTGAACGCGTCGCGGCCCTCTTCCTCGCGGGGTGGTTGCGGATCCGAAGGTTTGCCATCGTTGCCGAGATGTATCTTGATTCCACGAACCTTCACCAGGTCGAACAACTTGTGTGCTGGGGCGTTTCCAAGCGCGGATTGGTGCTGGAAGTCCACGAGGCCGACGACCCTCATGCCAGTGCGCAGCGATGAATTGTCGTTGTTCCACCCAAACATCTTTGTCAGCGCGAAGAGAAAGTTGTCCAAGTCGTAGTAGGTGAAGCCGGTCTTGGCGGCGAAAGCGGGCGAGAAGTGGATGTGGCCCCGGTAGAGGCCGTAGTCTATGCCGAATTTGCGGCCCATGGTGCGGTTGTCGCCGGAGTCGGCCTGTTCCTGCTTCTTCGCTTCGTCCACGCTGGCTACAGCACAGCGGGTAATTGTGGCGTCGAGAGGCAGGACCTTGTCCAAGCTCTCGGAGAAGGTGAACTGGAGCGGGCCGCGAATCTGCCCGTAGAAACTGCCCTTGAGCGGGCCTTCGGTGGAAAGCACGCCGCCGAACGCGCGCAGATCGAAGAAGGTTCGTAGAACGGCTATTTGAAAGGCGCGTTGCTTGGCCTGTTTTGCGGGACTAACCTCTTCCTTTTCGTCAGATTCTTCCTCGGCCGGTTTGTCGCTCTCGCCAGCTTCAGGCCCTGCGGCTTCGGCAGCCTTGGCCTTGGCTTCGTCGCTGGGCGGCGGCAGCTTGGCCCAGGCAGCGCTGCCCAGTGTGCAAGCAGCCAGGAGGAGGGCCTGTCTCTTATACACAT
>JAOACV010000386.1 GCA_026417675.1 Verrucomicrobiia bacterium | reverse complement strand
AGATGTGTATAAGAGACAGCTCATGACCCAGCCGAACTCCGGCCAGATCAGCGCCCCTTTGAAATAATCCTCGGTCTTGTCCTTGATGTGCTTGGTGTCAATGCCGAGGTGTATGACTCGGCCCCGCGCGTTCGTAATGGTGTTCCCAAACGGCTTGCGCGGGTTGTCCCAGACCCACCACTCGCTCTTCACGTCGTCGGGATTGGACACCTTCCAGTTTGGCACGCGCGCCAACGGGATGCGGAGATAATCGCCTCCCTTGCGGACCATCCAGACGCTGCGCGGGGCAAAATCGAGGTCCGCATACCAGACCTTGTCCGGCTCAGGAATATCCTTGTGATCAGCGCCTTGGGTCCAGCCGCGCACGATCTCCGAACCGCAGATCACCGCCTCGCCGTTGCCCCAGGCGGGGTCGCGCGTCAACCGGATGGGGTTCCCCGGCTGTCCGGCGTCTTTGACCACCATTTCGCCGCGGTAGTGGACACCTCCTTTGAAAACGTAGGTATGAATGCCGGAGCACGCTTTCGCGTTGCCCGTCGCGGCGGCATCCCAAGGATGATGCTTCCAAGCTGTCTCCTTGGACGTTCCATCCTTGGCGTCGTCGCCGCCTTCAAAGTCAATGTAGCGGACCGACGCGCCCCTCTCGAACTTGAACGGTTTTGGACTCCATTCCAGATCGCCTGTCGGCAGCACCGTGGCATGGGCATCCTGCCACGAAAAACGCGGAACGTCGGTCTCCGCCAAAGCCTCGGCGACTATGGCAAAGACCGACAAAAAGCCCGGCCTCAAAAACTTCCTCCAACGGAAACCGCCGGCGAGCATCCATGGCAGCCGGATCGCGGGTCGCGGCTCGGCTCTTGCAGGGTTGGCGGTCATGGCGTTGTCTTTGGTTGTCGGTCTCATCTTGGAATCCTACTTCGACGGCTCCGCCGGCACGCGGCGGCCCAGACAGACGCGGAAGCCGTCGCGGGAGTCGGAGTAGGTCACGCTCCGGATGCCCAACCGGACGGCGCAGCGCGCGTTGCCCGGAACGTCGAAGTAGTTGCCGCCGCGGCAGACGGGGCGCGTGACGGTGCGCTTTTCCGCATTTTCATAATAAACCTCCTCATGCCCGCCCTTCGGATCGAAGTGATCGAGGACAAACTCCCAGACGTTGCCGCACATGTCGGCGAGACCAAAACCGTTGCGGCCCTTCTCGCCGTAATGGTCCACCGGCGCGACGAACGCGAACCCGTCGCTCCACGGCGCCTTCGCCAGCGGCCAGGTCTTGGTCCGGCCCGGCAGAAAGTCTATGGCGGAGATGTTCAAGCGGCCTTCGCCGTCCTCAAGCTCGTTGCCCCACCAGAAATAACGGCTCTCCTTGCTGCCGCCGCGGCACGCATATTCCCACTCCGCCTCCGTCGGCAGCCGGTATTCCATGTCTTCCGGCAGCCGGCCCGCCTTGCGTTCGCGGTCGGTCAGCCAGCGGCAGAACGCCTTCATGTCGTTGTAGCTCACGCACACGACCGGAAAGACGTCGCGGTTCGGGAACGGCCAGTTCGGGTCGCGCCAGCTTTTGCCCTTCATCGTCTTCCAAGGATGCGCCACCTTCGTCGTGAAATGATAGCCGTCCCAAGCGTGATCAAACACCTGCGTCTCCCCGGCGGGCTTCTCCGCGTCGGTGACATAACCGCTCTCCTCGACGAACCGCCGGAACTGGCCCACGCTGACCTCCGTGCGGCCCATCCAGAAGCCGTGCCTCACGCGCGTCAATCGCGGCTGTTCGCCTTCGAACGACTCGCGCGCCGTTCCCGGCTGCGCGCCGCCCTCGATGCCCGTGGCCCACTGCTTCTCCTCCGGCGTGCTGCCCATCATGAACTCGCCTGGCGGGATGTAAACGCCCTCCAGCGTCTCCCCGCTTCCGAGATCGAGCCGCCTCTTGTCGCCCCTCGATGGCTCGACAGGAGGCGTTGGTGACACTAATCCCGTGCGGCCGCCCCAGCGGACACAGGGGCCGGCGACACACACGTTGGCGCCGACGGTCAATTTTTGCGCCTCGATGCGCCAGCGGGCAGTCGTGTCCGGCGGATATTCCTCCTCGAAGCGCGTGTGCTCAATGTGCGCGCCGCGAAACAACGCGACGAAATCACCCGGGGCGCGCTGATGCCGATGCACGATGCGGCAACCGCGCACGAACTTCTGACCGTCGGTTTTGTCGAACCAGAACGAGCGCGTTTTGTTGGCGATGATCGTGCAATCCTCGTAGGTGATGTTGTCGCCGCGGCTGGCGCATTCGATGACGGCGGCGCTGCGATAAACGCCGTTTGTGCCGTATTCCTTGTCCTCAAAATGACACCGCACGTAGCGGGTGGCCAACGCAGCGTTGGTCGAGCCGAAGCCATGGACCGCACTGCCGTAAATCCGGCAATCCTCGTAAACCAAGCCGGGTTTGCTCGACCACGTCGACCAGTTGCTCACGCCCCAAAATGTGCATCGCACGAACCGCGTATAGCCGCCGTCGCCGCTATCGGCGACCATCGCGCAGCCGGCGTTGTTCACAAACTCGCAGTCCTCAAAATAGCCATCCCGACAGATTGAGTTTTCCGCTTCGATGTCCACGCCAGCGCCCGGCGGCGAGCAGAACGCGCCGCGGCCGGTGTGATTAAACTTGCAGCGATAGGCGCGCAGGCCGCGCCCGCCCACCCAAGACAAACCCTGGCGGGCGTTGTATTCGCTCACCACGTTGATCAACGTGTGCGGCGTGGGCGGGGCGGTCTCCTTCAACCGCGACCAGCCGACGATGATGCCATCGAGTCCGTGGTGGTGAGTGTAAACATTTTCCACGACGACATCGGTGTTGTTGTAAAGCTGGATGCCGTAGGCCTGGAGTTGCCGGCCCACGTCGCCCCAGTAGCCGCCGAGAATCAGCGAACTGCTGTTGCCGTCGAGTTCGAGATTGCGAATCACAATGTTCCGCGAGTCGCAAATCTGGAACATCGAACCGGCCGCAGCGGCATACGCGCGGTCGGTGAACCCGCCGGGTTTCGGCTGGATCGGCTCGCCGGTCAGTTTGTCGAATGATCCGAACCGCAAGCCCGGCGCGAGACGAATGACTGCGCCTTTTCCCTGGATGAGAAGGCCGTTCACATTTGTCACCGAGAAGATTGGCTGCGCCTGGTAATAGGGAAACTTGCCGTCCTCGTGAATTTGTTCGCCCACGATGTAAACGCCGCGCGGAATCACCAGCCGCCCGCCACCGGCTTTCTGGATCATCTCCGCCGCCGCCCGAAACGCCGCGCTGTCGTTGTGGACTCCGTCGCCGCGCGCGCCGAGCTTTTTCAGATCGAGCGTCGGCCCGGTGATGCGGACTGTTTGCGTCTTCGGGGCGGAGATGAGTTGAGCATCCTTCAGGGCAGGCAGTGCCAGTAGCAAGGCAAGGGGTAGCGACAGCCGTTTCATCTGAGCATCTCGGGTAATCATTTTTCGCTTTCTCACGGCCAAAGGGAGTTGATGGCCTTGACTGTTTCGTCCACGAGCACGCGGCCGCCGAGGGGGCCGACGGTGTGGTTGACGGCGCTGTAATCGCCCCCAGCCACCGCCCGCCGGGTTGGCAAATAGCCATGATAGTCGCACGTGAGCTGCGAGATGAACGTCAACACCGCCTTGCTGCGCCCCTTGATCTGGTCGCCGTAGTCCAGGAACAACTCGAAGGGGTTGGTGGCCATCGC
>JAOACV010000385.1 GCA_026417675.1 Verrucomicrobiia bacterium | reverse complement strand
CACGCCGTCCGCGGCGGCAGCGATGGCGCCGTCGCCGAAGAAGACCTTCAACGGTTTCACTCGGGCCAGCGGCAGCTTGACGCTGGCGGCGGAGGACTCGTCGGCGTTCACCGCGATCAGCCAGGCGCTGTCCGCGCCGGCGCGCGGCATCTTGCGCCAGTGGACGAAACCGGTGAGACCTTCCCGCGCGCCGGGCCGTAAGAGCGCGGGGCCGAGGCGTCGCATTTCGGGGCCGAGTTTTTCCAGCGCGCTCCATAGCGCCGGCTGTTTGTCGGGCAGGTAGCCGCCGAGTATGTAGGGGAATCCACCAGCCTTTTTCTTCGCCGCGTCGTAGCCGGTATAGACGTGGTAGCAGTAATACATCACCGCCCGCGCGCCGTGCGTCAGCGCCAGATAGGTTATGCAACGTTCCTGCGCCGGCGTTGGCGTGCGGTAGGTTTCCGGGTCGGGGATGTTCTCGATGATGTCCCAGCCGAACGCCTGGGGCACGACCCAGACCGGCTTGCGGTCGGCGACGGCCTCGCGCGCCGCGTCCATCCACTGCGAGACCCACGTGAGCGGGCGTCGGGCCTTCACGAGCGGATAGGGGTCGGGCATCAGCATGTCGTAACACTCCACGTAGATGCCGAAGTATTCCGGCACGCAGATGCAGACGCCGATGGGATGATAGGGGTCCTCGTCGGCCACGACGTCATACACGCGCTTGAGTTCCGTGACGCTCTGGCCGGGATTGCCAGGCGCCGGCTCATCGAACAAGTAGTAGGCAAGAAGAGCCGGATGATGTTTCACGACGCGGATGGCGTCGCGCAACTTTGATTCGTCGAGCTTCGTCACAAAGGGGCGCGGCACCGAGACCATGCCGAGCAGGCCGATCCGCCGACAATCGTCGAGCCACGCCTTGCATCGCTCCGGGTTCGTCTCGTAGGTCAGCGCGGCGGTATAGCCCGCTTTCGCGATGGGATCGAACGACGGTCCGACACGCGGTCCGTAGAAGCCGGCGGGGAAAAACGGCTTGCCGTCCACGACCGTTTCGTTGTGATCGCCGATGATCACCTCGCGTCCGGCGGGCGCGGGCGGCACGACCTTCAACACCGCGGTGAATCTGTCGCGGCCCGGCACGCCTTTCAGCAGAACGGTTAGGGCGAGCGAGTTGGCGCCGCGAGGAATGGACACGGGCACCCGCAACTCATTTTCGGCCCGCAGTGGTCTCCACAACTGCGTTTGTTGCGCGCCCGCTTGCACAGCGAGCGCCATTCCCTTTCTTACGTTGTCGTCAGCGTTGCATTGGAGCCGCGCGCGAACGGTTTTTGGTTTCTGCGACAGGTAGATTGAGTTGCGGTAGCGCGGAGAGATCATCTCGAACGCCACCAGGGGCGGGACGGCGATGTTCTCGGTCGCAAGCACCGCACCGGAGGCCGCTTCTTCCAGCGCGAGGAGCAACCGCGCGTGGTCAGGGGCGACGTAATGGAACTCCACCGTCTTTGGCGCCGATGCGCTTTCTTGCGAAGCGAGCAATCTGCCGCTCGCCTGGTCCGACAGCGAGAGCTTCCACCCCGCGCCCGCGCTGCGAAGGGCCACGTCGGCCCTCAAACGTCGTTTGTCCGGCAGCCCTGTGACCGTTCCCGGCTCGACGACGGTCAGCCGCGCGTCGTCCGCCTCGAAAAGCGCCACGTCGTCAAACCAGACCGTGCCGACCCCGCCGTTGCGGACGGCGACAACAAGCTGGACCGAGCCGGGCGCGACACGGAACCGCCACGTCCAAGGCGACCAGTGTTCGGCGGGGGGCAGCCGCCGTGTTTCGTAGGCCGTCGGCGGCGTTCGCCACTGCGCCGTCGCCCACGGTTCCTTGTAAGTGAAGATCGAAACCGCGGGCGCGGCCCGACCGGCGGAGCGATGCCAGAGCGAGAGCACATACTCGCGCCCGGCACGCACGTCCGTCGCCGGGCTGTGGGCCAAAAGGTTGATGCGCGCCTTCGTCCCGTTGATGCCGGTGAGCTTGACCGCCTTGCCACGGCGCCCTTCGTCGGCAAACTCCATCCGGCCCTCGCCGCGGTCCCATCGCGTCAGCTTCCAGTTGGCTTTCTCGAAATCGCCGTCGGGCAAGAGATTGGTGACGGCGCGCGCCGGCGGCTCGCACACGAAAACGCCGAGCAAGAAACCGATGAGGGGTCTCATGACGCGGCTCTACTAACCACAAATGCCCGAAGACACCAAGCCTGATTCTGGGATTTCGCGCCGCCGTCGCGTCATGCTAGACTCGCAACTCCATTCAACCGGAGCACAACGACATGCCGACAAATAAACACACTGCCAAGTCGAACGTGAGCTTGGATCCGAACAAGTTTGAGAACATCCACCAAATCGGCGGCATCCGCACCGCCACGCTTGACTGTCCCGCGGCGTGCGGCGGTCGCGGCGTGCGCGTCGCGCTGGTGGATACCGGCGCAGGATTGCGCTTCACCGTCGCGCTTGACCGCGGCGGCGACATCGTGGACGCGCGCTACAACCAGTTCGCACTCGCTTACCTCAGCCCGAACGAACTGTTGCCGCCGAGTCACGCCTACCACAGCGGCATTGAATGGCTTCACGGCTGGGCGGGCGGGCTGGTGACGACCTGCGGCCCGCAATACGTCGGCGGTCCCCGCGAGGAAGACGGCGTGAAAACCTCGCTGCACGGGCGTTACTCAAACCAGCCGGCGGCCGTCGAGCAGGTCATCAATCCAGACCCCCAGCGCGGCCAGCTCCACATGTTGCTCGGGTTGCGCGCGCGCGACAGCCGCGTGTTTGGGCCGGTCATCGAAGTGCGGCGCGCCATCCGCTGCACCCTCGGCGAGCCGGAGATCCTTATCGAGGACGAGGTGACCAACCGCGCCAACACGCGCACGGCGCACAACTGGCTTTACCACTGCAATCTGGGTTATCCGCTGCTCGACCAGGGCGCGCGGTTCGTCTATCGCGGCCGGGCGCAGTATTGGGTGTTGCCGCCGCCGCCGGGACAAACGTTATTGCAGCCGCTCGACGCCGCCGGCATGAATCGGCTCAAGCGCGTCCCCGGCGCGCTGGCGGAACACGCGGGTTTCGGCGAGCGCGGGCTGATCGTGGAAGTGCCGCCCGGCCGCGGCGGCATCTGCCACATCGGCCTGCTCAACCACCGCATCGGCCTCGGCTTGGGACTGAGCTATCCCGCCAAAGCCATGCCGCGCATGGCCCACTGGCAGCACTTCGGTCCGCGCGGCGCTTACGTCTCCGGCCTGGAACCGTTCTGCGGCTCGCTGATCGGCAAGGCGCTCGACACCCATCGCGCCGCCGCGCAGTATTTGGAGCCGGGCGAAAGCCGCCACTACTGGTTGAAGATTCGCGTGCTAGCCACTGTTCAGGAACAGCAGGCGCTGGCCGACTGCGACGGCCCGGTGACGCCATAGGCCAAGCACGCGTCGCTCGCCCTTCCGCCCGCCTGACATCCAACGAGGCCGCAGACGCCGGAGAACGGCGAAGACGGCCGCGCCCAAGATTCACGGCTGCTTCTCATTGGGGCTGGGACGATGGCGACCGAGGTGCGCGAGCATGTGCTTGATGTCAATCGCACCACGGATGGCCACATAGAGGGTGATGGTCGAATACCACACCACGCATGCCATCGTCAGCAACCACCAGAACCAGTGCTTTGTCATTGTCGTTCCTTTCGCAATCAGGCGGTCTTAGCCCGCGGTTTGAGCAGTGAGCCGACGACCATCGCCACGCCGGTCAACAAGTAGGCCGCG
>JAOACV010000384.1 GCA_026417675.1 Verrucomicrobiia bacterium | reverse complement strand
AGATGTGTATAAGAGACAGGGGATGGGCAGGCCGGCCACGTCGCAGAGCGTGGGGTAAATCTGCATGTAGTCCACAGTGCGATGGCAGACGCCGCCGGGTTTCGTGAGGCCGGGCACGACCCAGATGTAGGGCGCGCGCGTGGCCTCCTCCCAGAGGGCGAACTTGCGCCAGTGTTTTTTCTCGCCGAGATGCCAGCCGTGGTCGCTCCACAGACAGATGATGGTGTTATCCTTGTAGGCGCTCTTGTCGAAACCCTCGATCAGCCGGCCGACCATCGCGTCGCAGAAGGTGATGGTGGCCAGATAGGCTTGCACGGCGTCTTTCCAACGGCCGGACTTGAGGATGTTGGCATGATCGCCGTCGGGCCGCGCCATCGCGATGCCGGCGGGCGGGATGTCGTCGAGGTCATTTTCAAGCACTTTCGGCAACTGGATGGTCTCCAGCGGATACATGTCGAAATACTTCCGCGGCACCGACCACGACATGTGGGGTTTCACGATCCCGCAGGCGAGGAAAAACGGCTTGTCGTGCTTCTTCTTGAGTTGTTCGAGGCAGTAGCTGACCGTCGCGTAATCCGGCATGTCCTCGTCATCGCAGTCGAGCGCGCCGAAGCGGATGCCGCCGACGCCGGCGCCGACGTCCTCCTTGAACTTGCCGCTCCTTTTCCGATTCCGCCCTTCGGTGTTGTAATCGTCCCAGTCGCCAACCGGGTTCATGCCGCCGTGGTAAATCTTGCCCGCGCCGGCCACGTAGTAGCCGTTGTTCCGGAAATGTTGCTGAAGCGTGACCGTGCCTTCGGGGACGATCTTCCGCCAGTCGTCATTGTTGTCATAGACGCCGCTGGTGCCCGGACGCAGGCCGGTCATCAACGCCGTGCGCGACGGGTTGCAGCAGGGCGACGCGCAAAAGCTACGTGTGAAGGCCACGCCGCGCGCTGCGAGCCGGTCAAGGTGGGGCGTTTTAACCTGCTTGTTGCCAAGATAGCCGACCCAGTCGCGCAGGTCGTCAATGGCAATGAAGAGAACGTTGGGCTTGTGGAGCGATGTTTTTTCCTCTGCCGCCGAAACCGCGGCGGCACACGAGACCAGCGCGCTGAGGCCCCTCAGGAACAAGTGTTTCATAGGGATTGTCATGCGTGTTCAAACACCATCCGCTCCCTGCGGTTGCGCGCGGGCGTCGCCTTTGTGGCATCCGTTCGATGCCGAGGTCTTTCGGCCGCCTGCGTCCAACAGCTCCAGAGCGAGCTTCGCCGCGCGCGGGAAAACGCGGCCGGCGGATTGGGATTCAATGGCCGCGCCCAGCACAGCGGCTTCGTTGCGTTCGACGATCGGCAGCGATTTCAGCGTGGCGCGTGTCTCCGTGATGCGGAGCGTCTGGCGGATTTCCATGCGCTCGCCGAGCACACGCGTCAGATGCAGCGAAGTGGGGGTGTGGCCCGGATTCATCGCGATATCCACCGCCATCAATCGTCCCGGCGCGACTTGCTCCGTCGGTTGTGCGGACAATTCGACCTCGACGGTTTGCGAGGCGGGGGTGGCGAATGTTGCGCGCAAGCCGCCGGCCGTCACATCGCGGTTGACTAGTTGCCAGCGCAACTGCCCGGCGAGCCAGCCCGCGTAGAGCGCCGCGGGGGGTGTCGCGGGCGGCTGACCGGCCGATGTGGCGTAGCGGACGGTCACGGTTTTTACGTTGGGCAACATGCCGCCAAGCTGCGGGTCATCAAAAAACTGCGCGGTCAGTTCGCGCCAGTGGGACATGGTGTGCCAGACCATGATGGTGGCTTTGTTGAGGGCCGGCGCGCGCAGGCACAGTTGCAGGCTCGGTTTCGCGTGGGTAGTCCGCAGTTTGGGACTGTTAAGCGGCTCCCAGTGGACAATCACGCGGTCGGCAAGACCGCAAAGCGCGTCGAACAGCGCCGTTTCCGCGCCCGCCGGCAGCGCCCACCATAACACGGCCGGCAGGTCCGGCTCCAGCAGCGACAACGCCACGCTCGGCAAGCAACCCGCGCCGCCGCGGCCCGTGGCCAGCAGGATCAGTTCGCTGCACACCTGCGGCTGTCCGGGTTGCGGCAGATGGCAGAACGCGGTCACCTCGGCGGCAAGCGCGGCGCGGTCGCTCGCCGTGTCGAGGCGGCACCAAAGCACGCGGCAGGGAAAGCGCGCGGTGAGTTCTCGGAGCGCGTCCTGCTGCCAGGCCGCGGTATCGGCCGGCCCGAGGACGATCAGGTTGGCCAGACACACGCGCGTGACCGCGTGGCCCGCGTCCGCCTGCGTTGGTTCGCCGGCAGGTTTCCACAACGCCGCCAGTTCGCGCTCGATGGTTGCCGGCTGGACCGGCACGGGAATGCCGCTCAGGAACCGCTCGACGGTGGATGGATTTGTCGGGGCCATGTTCAGAGCCGTCGCCACTGCGCGCTGGCGCCGCCAAGCAGCCGGTCCGCCTCTGCTGGTCCCCACGTGCCGGCGGCGTAGTTTGGAAACCGTGGCGGCTGGTGCGCGCGCCAGCCGTCGAGGATCGAGTCCACGAACCGCCAAGCGTATTCGACCTCGTCAGCGCGAGTGAAGAGCGTTGAGTCGCCGAGCATGGCGTCGAGCAGCAGCCGCTCATACGCCTCCGGCGACGGTTGGCCGAACGACGACCCGTAACGGAAATCCATCTTCACCGGTTGCAGCCGCACCCTCATCCCGGGCGCCTTCGCGTCGAAGGCGAGCGAGATGCCTTCATCGGGTTGAATCCGCAACACCAGCAGATTGGCGCTCCGCAAGCGGCTCTCGGCGGCATCGGGGCCGAACAGCAGCGTCGGCGCGCTCTTGAATTGGATGGCGATTTCCGTGACGCGCTTGGGCAGACGTTTGCCGGCGCGGATGAAGAACGGCACGCCCGCCCAACGCCACGTGTCGAGCGTCAGCCGCATCGCCACAAATGTCTCGGTGGCGGAGTCCGGGGCGACGCCCTCCTCCTCGCGGTAGCCTTTTACCGTCTGGCCGAGCAGTGAGCCGGGGCCATATTGGCCGCGCACGACGCGCGCGGCAACCTCATCGGGACTCAGCGGGCGGAGCGCGCGCAGCACCTTGACCTTCTCGTCGCGAATCGCGTCGGCCTCCATTGCCACGGGCGGTTCCATCGCCACCAGCGCGAGCAGTTGCAGGATGTGGTTCTGCACCATGTCGCGGATGACGCCCGCCGTGTCGTAGTAAGCGCCGCGCCGGCCCTCCATGCCGATGTCCTCGGCGGCGGTGATCTGGACGTGGTCAATGTATTTCTGGTTCCAGAGCGGCTCGAAAATGGCGTTGGCGAACCGCAGGGCGAGGATGTTCTGAACCGTCTCCTTGCCGAGGTAGTGGTCAATGCGAAACACCTGGCGTTCGTCGAGCACCGCCGCGACTTCGCCGTTCAGCGCGCGCGCCGAGGCGAGGTCGTGGCCGAACGGTTTCTCGATCACCACGCGCGCCCACGGACGCGTCCGGGGCGTTTTGGCGACCAGCCCGGCGGCGGCGAGTTGCCGGAGAATGACGGGAAACTGTTCGGGCGGCGTGGCCAGGTAGAACAGGCGGTTGCCTTGGATGCCCCGCTCGCGGTCAATCCGCTCCAGCCGTTGTTTCAACGACGCGTAGCCGGCGGGATCGTCGAGTTCGGCGATGCAAAGCAAGTGCTCTCTCGCCCTCAACACGAATACACACAATTGTTGCTGGACTCCATTCCCCGCCTGGATGTACGTTGGGTGAATCTGCGCAATGCCGCAC
>JAOACV010000383.1 GCA_026417675.1 Verrucomicrobiia bacterium | reverse complement strand
CTGGTATTGGTGCACCGACCAATACATCGTCCAGCGGGCGCTGGGCGCGCCCGGCGAGCGCGAAGCCCGGCGCGGTTGCATCGCGGCCTCCTACCTCAAACTGTTGCCGGTGTTCATCTTCATCATCCCCGGCATGATTTGCTTCGCGCTGGCCCTCAGCGGCAAGGTGCCGGCGCTCGCGGCCCTTGTCGTCAACGGCGCGGCCGACCGCGACGCGTGCCAGGCGGCGTTCCCGCTGATGGTTGCGCACGTGCTGCCCGTCGGTGTGCGCGGCATTGTCGTGGCGGGTTTGCTCGCCGCGCTGATGAGTTCGCTCTCCGGTGTGTTCAACGCCAGCTCGACGTTGTTCACCGTGGACCTCTACGAAAAATTCCGCCCGCAGGCGACGCAGCACGAACTGGTTCGCATGGGCCGCATCGCCACCACCGTGATGGTGCTGATCGGCCTGCTCTGGATTCCCGTCATCAAGGGTTCCAAGGGTCTTTACTTCTACTTGCAAGCCATGCAGGGCTATCTCGCGCCGCCGATCTTCACGGTGTTCTTCCTCGGAGTTTTCATGAAGCGGCTCAACGGCAAGGGCTGTCTGGCCACGCTGATCGTCGGCTTCGCGCTCGGCCTGTTCCGGCTGGCGGTGGACACGCCCATCGCGCTCGGCTTGCCGGGCTTCGAGAACGGCTACCCGGTCGGCTCGTTGCTCTGGATCGTCAACAACATCTACTTCCAATACTTCAGCCTCCTCATCTTCCTGATCTGCGTGGCTGTCATGATCGTCGTCAGCTACGCCACCGAACCGCCGTCGGAGGAAAAGATCAAGGGACTGACCTTTGCCACGACGACCGCCGAACAGCACGCCGCGTCGCGCGCGAGTTGGAACCGATGGGATGTCATCGCCTCCGCCGCGGTCGTCGCGTTGATCGTGATGGCCTACCTCTACTTTCGCGGTTAAAGAACGACCCGGTCGCGCCGCAGGCGGGCGGCATTTTTCCGCAATGCGGCGTTGTCGTTTGACGAAAGACGGGTATGATTCGACCCGCCGTCGCCACGGCACCAAACCAACTACGGAGAGAACGTCATGAAACCTGTCGCCACCCAACCCGTCACCGTCGGCCTCGTCGTCGGCAACCGCGGATTCTTCCCCGCCCAACTCTGCGAAAAAGGCCGATCCATCATGATCGAAGCGCTGGAAAAGGCCGGCTTCAAAGTCGTTGCCCTCGCCCCCAAGGCCACCCGCTTCGGCAGCATCGAGAGCTTCGAGGAAGCGCAGAAGTGCGCCAGGCTCTTCGACGCGCACCGCAAGCAAATTGACGGCATCGTCATCACGCTGCCCAACTTCGGCGACGAGAAGGCGATCGCGAACGCGTTGCGCTGGTCCGGCCTGCGAGTGCCGGTGCTCGTTCACGCATGGCCCGACGATCCGAACAAGATGCTCATGGGCAACCGCCGCGACAGTTTTTGCGGCAAGATGTCGGTCTGCAACAACCTCAAGCAATACGGCATCCCGTTCACCTTGACCCGGCTGCACACGGTGGACCCCAAGAGCGACAGTTTCAAACAAGACCTCGCCGACTTCGGCGTGACCTGCCGCGTCCTGCGCGCGCTGCGCGGCCTGCGCATCGGCGCGCTCGGCACGCGCCCGACGGCGTTCAATACGGTCCGCTACAGCGAGAAACTCCTGGAAGCCGCCGGCATCAGCGTCGAGACGCTCGACCTCTACGAGTTGCTCGGTTGGGTCAACGAGCTGAAGGACACCGACAGGGCCGTCATCGCCAAGCTCAAGGAGATCGGCGATTACGTCGGCACTCGGAACATCCCGCCCGCCGCGTTGCTGAAGATGGCCAAGTTCGGCGTCGCCGTGGATGGTTGGATGAAACGCGCCCACCTCAACGCCACCGCCATGCAGTGCTGGACCGCCATCGAGGAATTCTTCGGCGTCGTGCCCTGCACCGTCATGAGCATGATGAGCAACCTGTTGATGAGCAGCGCCTGCGAGGTGGACGTGCTGGGCTGCGTGGGCATGTATGCGATGGCCCAGGCCAGCGGCAGGCCCAGCGCTTTGGTGGACTGGAACAACAACTACGCCGACGATCCCGACAAGGCCGTCGTGTTCCATTGCAGCAACTTGCCCCGCGACATTTTCACCGACAAGGGCGAGGACAAGGCGCGGATGGACTGGCACGAAATCATTGCCGGCACCGTCGGCAAGGAGAACACCTACGGCACCGTCGTCGGCCGCATCAAAACCGCGCCGCTGACCTATTTGCGCTGCACCACCGACGACGCCACCGGCAGGATTCGCGCCTACGTTGGCCAGGGCGAGTTCACCGACGACCCGCTGAAAAGCTTCGGCGGCTACGGCGTCGTCCGCATCCCGAACTTCCAGAAACTGCTCGCCCATATCTGCGCCAACGGCTACGAGCACCATGTCGCCGTCAATCCGAGCCACATCGCCGCCGGCGTGAAGGAGGCGTTGACGAAGTATCTCGGCTGGGACGTTTACCTGCACGAATAACTGTGAGAAAAGCCGCCGCAACCATGCTCGCCGCGCGCCTGCACGGCCCGCGCGACCTGCGCCTCGAACGCATTCCACATCCCGGCCCGCCGGGACGCGGCCGGGCGTTGCTGCGCGTGCGCTGCACCGGCATGTGCGGCAGCGACCTGCATTCGTATCTGGACGCGCGCATCGGCGACACGCCGATCGAGGGGCCGTTGATCCTTGGACACGAATTTTCGGCCGTTGTCGAGGCGGTCGGGCCGGATTCGCTAGACGGAAACGGCGAGCCGCTCAAGCCCGGCACGCGCGTGGCCGTGGACCCCGCGCAACCGTGCCATCGCTGCGAGTTGTGTGAGCACGGCCACCCGAATCTCTGCTGCCGGCTGGCGTTTTGCGGGAACTATCCCTACGGCGGCAGCTTTTGCGAGTGGATGCACATGCCGGCGCGCAGTTGTTTCCCGATGCCGGGGAGCATTGATGACGAAGCCGCCGCGTTGCTGGAACCGCTCGGTGTCGCGATGCATGCGGTGGATTTCTCCAAGCTCCGAGTCGGCTACAGCGTTGCCATCATNGGGGCCGGTCCCATCGGCCTGCTTATCCTCCAACTTGCCAAGCTTGCCGGCGCTGACCCCGTGTTCATCACCGACAGACTGCCGTGGCGGCTCGAGCTTGCTCAGAAGTGGGGCGGCATCCCGATCAACTGTGAGAAGGAAGACGCGGTCAAGCGGGTGACAGCCGAGACGCGCGGTCGTGGCGTGGACGTTGCCATCGAGGCCGCGTGGGCGGATCATTCCGTCGAGCAAGCCGCCGAGATGGCGCGGCTCGGCGGGCGGCTGGTGCTCGTTGGCATTCCGGGCGGCGACCAGTTTTCGCTTAAACATTCCAACGCGCGCCGCAAAGGTCTGACCATCATCATGAGTCGGCGGATGAAGCATACCTACCCGCGCGCCATCCGGCTGGCAGAGCAGAGCCGCGTGGACCTGCATGGCCTCGTCAGCCATCGCTTTCCGCTGAAACGCATCGCCGAAGCGTTTCAGTTGAACACCGCCTACAAGGACAAGGTTGTCAAAGTCATCATCAAGAGTTAAGGGAGCATTCTATGAGCGCCCAATACACCATCGGACTCGACTACGGCACCAACTCGGTGCGAACTCTCATCGTCAACGTCGCCAACGGCAGGGAGGTCGCCACCGCTGTTTGGGAATACGCCCACGGCCACCACGGCGTCATCCTCTCCCGCGACCCGAACCTCGCCCGCCAGC
Source organism: Verrucomicrobiia bacterium (assembly GCA_026417675.1). Classification (GTDB taxonomy): domain Bacteria; phylum Verrucomicrobiota; class Verrucomicrobiia; order CAIQCK01; family CAIQCK01; genus JAOACV01. The sequence goes on along the minus strand of JAOACV010000383.1, from coordinate 20 downwards.
ACCCCGCCGATTACCTCGCC
>JAOACV010000382.1 GCA_026417675.1 Verrucomicrobiia bacterium | reverse complement strand
GACAGTGGCTCAGGCTGCCCATCAACATATTTTGGTCAGTGACGAGCAAGCTGGGGTAACCGTTTACCGTTTTGCCACCGATCAGATGCGCACGGCGATGTACGAACGTTTGTCGGAGGACGAACGCCGTCGGCGTCATCAACGCCCATGCCGCCGTGCCCGCCTGCGGCGTCACCGAGCCGGGCCGGCTCTGCATGGTCCTCGGCCCGAGCATCTGCCACCTGTTGCTCGCGCGCGAGCGCCGCGAGGTCGAGGGCATCTGCGTCGTCGAGGACGGCGTCCTGCCGGGCTTCTGGGCCTACGAGGCCGGCCAGGCGGCCGCCGGCGACATCCTGACCTGGTTTACCGAAAACGCCGTGCCCGTCTCGGTCCACGCCGAGGCGGAGCGTCGCGGCCTCAGCGTCGCCCAATGGCTGGAGCAGCTAGCCCTCGCGCTGCGGCCTGGCGAAAGCGGCTTGCTCGCCCTCGGCTGGTGGAATGGCAACCGCAGCGTGCTGATGGACGCCGACCTCAGCGGCCTGCTGGTCGGCGCGACGCTCGGCACGCGGCCCCATGAAATCTTTCGCGCGTTGATCGAGGCGGTGGCGTTCGGCACGCGCAAGATCATAGATGCCTTCACCAACGCCGGCGTGGAGATCAACGATCTGGTGACCGGCGGCTGCCTGTTGGAAAAATGCGCATCGCTGCTTCAGGTTTTCAGCGACGTCACTGGCCGCACCATTCGCGTGGCGGAGTCGGCCAACGCCGCCGCGCTCGGCGCGGCAATGCACGCCGCAGTCGCCGCCGGCAAGGGCGCCGGCGGCTACGGCAGCCTTCAGGAAGCCGCCCGTCACATGGCGCGGCTGCGGCCTGAGGTTTACCGCCCCCGCAAGGCGGCCCACGAGATTTACAACCGGCTCTACGCCGAATACGAGCGGCTGCATGACTACTTCGGCCGCGGCGCCAACCCGGTGATGAAGACTTTGAAGCGCCTGCGGGACGGCGCGGTGTGAGCAACCCACAATTTGACTTGCCCGCCGACGCCGCGTCGGCATAGGGTTTGCCGAACACGGAGATTGACCATGCCAAAACTCGTCGCGCTTTCAGAAGAGATGGCCGGCCGCGAATTTTCCCTCGACGCCCCCACCGTCACCGTCGGCCGCGCGCCCGACAACACCATCTGCATCGAGGACGGCTCCGTCTCCAGCCACCATGCCGAACTGGTGCGCGAGGGCGAAGCCGGCGACTACCTCCTGCGCGACCTCAACTCCACCAACGGCACCCGCGTCAATGGCGAGCGCGTCACCGAATACAAACTGGCCAGCGGCGACACCGTGCGCTTCGGCCGGATTGACTGCCGCTATGAGGGCGTGGCCCAGCGCGGGAGCAAACCGTTGCCCGACATCAAGCGGGGTATTGACCTCGACGCAGGCCGGCAGCGCCCCAGCAGCGTCTTCCAGAACGTCTCGCCCTTCCGCAAACAAAAGGTGGACAAGTCCGCCCGCTACCTCCAGTGGGCCGTCGTCATCCTCGCCCTGCTGGCGCTCACCGCCTTCGCGGTGCTGGCCTACAAATACTACACGCAAACACAGATGTAGCCCGCGAGCTCAATGTTCGCCACATGACTGCGCCGCGTGCGGGTCGGAGCTGGTAACAATCCCGTTGATGCACTGGATGACGTTCTTCGCCGCGGCCCACTCGATGCTGCACACCTTGTCCACGCTGTCGAGGAACTCTCCTCGGTGGCAAAGACGTGTGTATTGCACCGCGTCGTATCGTTCAGACCCTATGGCGACTAGGGCGGGGTAATAAGCAGTAGGAAAGAAGCCAAGCGCCTCCATCGTGGCCATCAGTCGCGGATTTCCGGTATGGACGTCGAGCACGATGGTCAGGTGGCTGCCCGACGCTTCGCGTGTCAACTCCTCGACAATACTGGCAATCAGCATGCCTTGCAGTCCCTCTTGCTGGCTTTTTAAGTCCAGAATGCGGGCACGGCAGTCGCGCCGGTCCCAGACAACACGCGCCGCCGAGGCGACTTGGCCAGCGATGCGGACGACGAAGCAGCGCCGGTCGTAGCGGTCAGAGTTGCCCAAACAGCCTTCCATCCGTCGCAGACAAACCACACCAGCGGCATGCGGTCGAGCAGGATCCCAAGTCTCCAAATAGTGCTGGCTGGCGTCATCGTCGCGTGTAACTTCACAATTAGCCGCCGGAACTGTTTCGATGCCGTGCGATTGCGCCGACTCATCTGCGTTGGACGGCAAACTCGTTCGAAACCCCTCGCGGGTTTGCGAGCCGTTTGACAAAGGGGATGTTTGTTGAAAAGCGACGCGCAGCACCGCCTCAGCAAGGGGGCGCACAAGGCGCGTAATGCGGGCGCTAGGGCTGCGTCGGCGCAGCGCTTCCGGCGAGACACGCGCGGTCAACAACATCGCTTCCTTTCCGGCGGGCGTCAGGTGGGCGAACGGTTCGAACCCGGTGGGAATAAACCCGCTTCTTTGCACGCATTTCCAGCCGCCAGCTTCCGCCGTGCGCGTCTCGGCGATGAAATAATGCGCCTGACTGGCCACTTCTTCATATAACCTCTTCATCAGTTCAGTGCCTATACCTTTGCCGCGAGCACGTTCGCCCACCACCAAGCCAAATCCTTCTGTCACGCGGTCGCGGTCGGTGCCCACGTTGCGCACGGCACCGACAGTCCCGACGACCTTTCCTCCAACCTCGGCGACGATCCAACAAAACTCCGGACGTTCCACATGCGCCGCCACCCAATGCTCATCGAGCAACTGCGGAAAAGGGTAATGTTCGCGTGCGTCGCCGCCCGTGGGCGGTTGGTAGGCTTCGGCAAACAAGGCGCTCAGCACCGGGGCGTCCTTGGCGCAGGCTGCACGGATTTTGGCGGGCAAGGTGTTCGGCTTGGACAAGTCTTATTCTCCTTTCACGAACTGCTGATGGTCTGGACGCGCGGCCATCTGGCCCGGTTTGCGTCCGCAGATCGTGGCGCAGTTGCCCAAGTGTGAATCTTGGAAACACAACTGCTTGAAACCCAAGGTCTCCAGCCGTTCGTAGATGTTCTCGGCCCATAACCGAGAACGTTGGGAAGGGTCGAACCGTTGGTTGGACTCACGTACCCGCTGCCAGTCCTCGCGCAATGTCTCTAGAACCCCCAACTGGCGCAGATAGTTTTCGGCAAAGTCGAGCAGCACGCGGAGATTGAAACAACGCTTCGGCTCCGTGATGACGATGGCACCGCCCGGCCGCAACACGCGCACTGCTTCGTCCAGAGCCGCTGAGGGCCGTTCTACCGCGTAGAGCACCAGCAGCATATTCACCCCGTCGAACGCGCCCGAGGCAAACTGCGGCAATGCTTCCGCATTTTGTTGCACGATTAGCAACTTCGAGCCGACGTCCGCCGGCAACTTGGCACGCAACTGCGCCAGCATCGAGGGACTCAGATCCACCGCCGTCACGCGCCGACCTTCCGCCACCAGCCGCAGCGCCACATTACCTGTGCCCGCGCCAATGTCTATCACGTTCCGCACGTCGGCTTGGGTCATCGCCTCCACATGGCGGTCGACCACCTCGATGTAAAACGGCAGACGCGGCAGGATGCGGTCATAGCTGATGGCATATTGCTGCCAAGCATTCTCTTGAACCCAGGCAGACTGCGGCCGCGTCGCAACAGATGGTTCAACTGAGTTCACAGAGGGCTGGCAGGGCAATAGAGTCATCGCTTTTTCTTTTCAGGGTTTTCGTGACGTCAAGGTAGAGCACGCGGAAGTGGGTGACCTCGCCTT
>JAOACV010000381.1 GCA_026417675.1 Verrucomicrobiia bacterium | reverse complement strand
AATGCGTTCGGCGAGGTGGAGCAGTTCCCTCATGATCGGCGCGCCTTCGGCGAGCGGGACGTTGGCTTCGCCGTCGGAGATGAGGACAAGGATGGGTTTGATGCCGGGCTGTTTGTGGCGCTGGAGGCGGATGAGCTGCCAGGCTTGGAACAGGCCGTCGGCCATCGGCGTTGCGCCACCGGTGGGGAGTTGTTCGAGGCAACGCTGCGCGCGGCTGATGCTGGAGGTCGGCGGCAACACCACGCGCGCCTTTTCGCCGCCGAAGGCCACGAGCGCGACCTGATGCCGGCCTTGGTAAGCCTTTCGCAGCAGCGCCAGCACCGCGCCCTTGGCGGCCCGCATCCGCGCCACGGCGTCGGCGCCCATGGACTCGGAGGAGTCCACGACGAACGCGATGAGGTGATCGCAGGGACGCTCGCGTTGCTTCTTGCAGAGGTCGGAAAACGCAATGCCGGGCTGCGCCGCATGTTCGCTGGCGAACCGTTGCGCCGCCCGGCGCAGCGTGGCGTCGAAGGCGATGTCGAAGCCGGTCTCGCCGGTTCGCACAAGCACGGCGCGACGATAGCGGCCACTACGGGAGATGATCCTGGCTTTGGAACGACGCTCAGCGGCGGCCCCTTGGGCCATCAGGTCTTCGAGGGCGATGTCAGCGACGCTGATGAGGCGGTCGGCGTCGTGGACGGTCTCACGGTCTTTTTTTTTATGTAGGACAAGATAACGCTGCCGGCGGCGTGTGCGCCGGGCACCTGCATTTGCTCGGCCATCTCGTCGAGGTCGTCAGCCGGCTTCGCATCCGGCGGCGGCTCGACCTCCGCGGTTTCGCCGGCCAATTCGCGGATGGCAAGGGTGATCTTCTCCTGGAGTTTTTCGGGCGAATCCAGCGGCGAGGCGGCCATGCGGTGCGGCAGGGCCAGCTGCGCGGCTTGGGCGAGGTCTTCCCGTCCGGCCTCGGCCTTCTCCAACAACGCCGCATGAGCGCGCGCACCCTTGAGCATGGTGAGGTCGGCGCGATGGCCCTGCGTTTGCAATTCGTGGGCGAGCTTGACGGCGAACGCCACGAGCGCGTCGGGCACGCGCACATTCTCCAATTGTCGGCGGGCGATGAGAATCTGCCGCGCGGTGGCGCGCTCCAGCTCGTGCCACTCGCGCAGGAAGGCGTCGGGGTTTCTCTCGAACGCCAGATGGCGCTGCACGATGGTTTGACGCGCGCGCAAGTCGCTGATGCGGCCGGCGTGGGCGCAAAGACCGAAGCGGTCGAGGAACTGCGGACGCAGTTCGCCTTCCTCCGGGTTCATCGTGCCAATGAGAATGAACCGCGCGGGATGAACGAACGAGATCCCCTCGCGCTCGACGACATTGACGCCGGAGGCGGCGGCGTCGAGGAGCATGTCCACAAGATGATCGTCGAGGAGGTTGACCTCGTCCACGTAGAGCACGCCGCGGTGGGCGGCGGCCAGCAGGCCCGGTTCGAAGTGCCGCCGGCCGGTCTGGAGCGCTTTCTCGACGTGCAGCGTGCCCACCAGCCGATCCTCGGTGGCGTTCAGCGGGAGTTCCACAAACGGCGTCGGACGCATGACGGTGCGCGCGGGTTTGCCGGCTCGCGCAGGCTCGTCGTCCCAGCCGGTGACGGGCGCGTGCGGGTCGGAGTTGAACGGGCAGCCCTCGATGACCTGGATGTCAGGCAGCAGGCGCGCCAGCGCGCGGGCGGCGGTGGACTTGCCGGTGCCTTTGTGGCCGCGGATGAGCACGCCGCCGAGAGTCGGGTCCACCGCGTTGAGCAGCAGCGCCGTCTTCATGGCGTCCTGCTCGACGATGGCCGAGAACGGATAGAGGACTCGTTTCATGCGCGGGTGTGGCCGGCAACTTCGGGTCCAGAGATTAGGGGGAACCTTGCGCCGTATCAAGCTGCGAGCGACGAATCCTTGACTTCCCGGTGTGCGGGCGGGATGGTGGCCGGGTGCACAACAGATTTGGAGGCGTCAACGGCGCCGTGGAGATCGAGAAAGGAGACAGGCGATGGAAGTGGAAGTTTTTGCGTTGTGTGATGCGGCGACCGATTCGTTCGGCAAGCTGAATATCCTGGGGGCGTTTGACCGGATCAACGGCCGGCAGTTTCCGGTGGTGCATCCGCACTGCGCGGTGGCGCTGCGCGTCCGGTTCGAGCGGATCGAGGAGGGCAATCACCGCGTCAAGATCAATGTGATTGACGCGGACGGCAAGCTGGTGATGCCGAGCTTTGAAGGCAACATCGCGGTCCGGTTTCCTGAGGACGTTCAGTCGGTTTGCGCCAACCTGATCCTGAACATCAACGGCATCCGGTTTGAGAGGCCGGGCCAGTATTCAATTGACCTGGCCATTGACGGCCGTCAGGAGAGATCAGTGCCGGTCAATGTCGTCCTGATGAAGACAGAAGTCCCGCCGGAGGAATCGGCCGGCGAGCAATAGCCGCGCAACGCGCCGGCCCCGCAGCGGAAGGCTTGTCGCGCTTGGGGCTTCGTGGTAAAGACCAGAACGATACAGCGAGGCGAAATGCCGAACACGGAGAACATGAGATGAAGGTTTTCATTGCGATGGCAGGTGTGCTGTGTGCAAGCGCATGTCTCGCATTGGCGGCGGAGCCGCCGGCGGGGCCGGGCATCAAACCGCCCGCGCAGAAACGTTCGGTGACCTTCGAGTATGCATTCCCGCCCATGCCGCCGGAGAAACCGAAGCCCGCGCCGGAGGCAGCGCCGATCCCGCGGGTCGGCTCGACGGCGTGGTATCACTGGGTGGAGAAGCGCGAGCGACGCCAGCTTGCGCATTGGGAACTGCGCCGGCTCTCGGCCAGCGCGTGGAGCGCGAGCGAGCCGCCCCCGACGGTCAGCGGATTTTCCAGCACATGGGAATGATCCGGACGACCGAGGCGATCCATGAACCTGACACTGAGCCAAGAGCAGGTTGCTTCAATTCTGTCGGCGGACCTGCACGATCCGTTTCAACTGCTGGGCGCGCACGTCATCACGCGCGACGGACGGCGGCAGGTGGTCGTGCGGGCGTTCCTGCGCGACGCGAAGCAGGTCTCGGTGGTGGAAACCTACGACGGTCAGCACGTCTGGCCGATGGAACGCGTGCATGAGCAGGGGCTGTTCGAGGTGGTGATCGCGGAGCGGCAGGAGGTGTTTCGCTACGAGCTGCAGATCGAGGATTACGGGGGCGGACGGCGTGTGACGCGCGATCCCTATTCGTTCCTGCCGATCATCGGCGAACTGGACCTGCATCTGTTCAACGAAGGCAACCACATGCGCCTGTGGGAGGAGCTGGGCGCGCATGTCGTCACGGTGGATGGGTGCGCGGGCGTGCATTTCGCCGTTTGGGCGCCGAACGCGCGTCGCGTGAGCGTGGTGGGCGATTTCAACGGCTGGGACGGGCGCTGGCATATGATGCGCACGCTGGGCGTCTCCGGCGTGTGGGAACTGTTCGTGCCGGGTCTTGCCAGCGGCGAGAAATACAAGTTTGAAATCAAGACACAGCAGGGCGATTTGAGGCTCAAAACCGACCCGATGGGCTTCTACAGCGAACTGCGCCCGAAGACGGCGTCCATCGTCTGGGACATCAATCGCTACCAGTGGGGCGACGACGAATGGCTGGCGGCGCGGGCCAAGCGTGACCCGTTGCGGCAGCCGATGAGCATTTACGAGGTCCACCTCGGCTCGTGGCGACGCGGCGAGGACAACCGCTGGCTGACATATCGGGAACTGGCCGACGCGCTGCTCGATTACGTGACGGCTGTCTCTTATACACATCT
>JAOACV010000380.1 GCA_026417675.1 Verrucomicrobiia bacterium | reverse complement strand
ACGCTTGGCTACTGGCTGGCCGTGGCTGCGGCGATTGTGTCCATCTGGCTGCCTGCGAGCATCGAATGGCGCCGCTGGCTGCGTCCCATCATCGCCGGATTCACCGCGCTAGCAGTGCTGGGGGGCATCGGCTTCGCCGCGAAAGCCGCCGTCGAGAGTGGTCCACCGCCGGCGATTGTCACCGCCAAAAAGGAAGTGATCGTGCGTTTCGCGCCTGTGGATGACGCCCAGCGCCACTACACGGCCGTGGAAGGCCAGAAACTCTGGATCATTGGCGAACGCGAGTCGCGCATGGAGGGAGTTCCCGGCTGGTTCAAGGTCCAGCGTGCGGACGGCGCCGAGGGCTGGGTGCCGGCGAATACGGTAGAGAGGATTTAGTAACCCACCGCCGGTTACTGATGGCCGGCCATGGGCCACTGACAACTTCTCGCGAGCCACACGAGCATCTCCGTCGTCTCGTTCAGCGCGCCGAGCGTGTCGCCCGTCAGACCGCCGATGCGTCGGCGGCAGTAGCGAACGAAAAGACCGAGCCAGATGCCTACCCCGGCGAACGCAATGACCGCGTGGGGCCAGCCGAGCATCGCGCAGCCGACGGCCGCCATGACAACCGCGACAAGCGGCTGGCCGCGGCCCAATTGACCGACGAACGCGCCGCCTGTGCCGTGCTGACGCGCATAGGGGGCCAGCGCGCACGCAGCGACCATGGCGCAGCGACCGACGATCGGCGCGGCGACGACGGCCCAGAGGGCGCGCGAGCCGGGCACGCTAAGGAGGGCAATGTATTTGAGGCCGAGCACGCAGACCAGACCGATCACGCCCATCGAGCCGATGCGCGGGTCTCGCATGATGTGTAACACATGCTCCCGGTTGCGGCCGGCGTAGAAGCCGTCACAGGTGTCGGCCAGCCCGTCGAGATGCAGTCCGCCCGTGAGCGCCGCCAAACCGACAACGACCAGCGCCGCCAGCAATTGCCACGGCAGCAGACTCGCCAGCGCTTCGCACATTAGCGCCAGCGCGCCGCCCAGCGCCAGCCCGACGAACGGATAGAAATAGGTCGAGCCGCGCAGGTCAGACGGAGTGACCTCGCCGCCGACACGGACGCGAAGGACGGTCAGAAACTGGAAGGCGATGAGCAGGCGGCGGAAGGGACCGGAAAGACTCATGGGGCGTGAGTCAGCGCTTTTCCGACACGCCCGCCTCGCTGAACGTGGCCATCTCGTGGTAGATCTTCGCGGCGGCTTCGATCACGTGCATCGCGAGTGCCGCACCCGTGCCTTCACCCAAGCGCAGGTCCAGATCGAGCACGGGTTCCAGTCCCAGTTTCTCCAACGCGGCGATGTGGCCGCGCTCGACGGAACGGTGCGCGGCAAAACAATATGCAGCCGCCTGGGGAGCCAGACCTGCGGCGATCAATCCGGCCGCGCCGCTGATGAAGCCGTCGAGCACCACCGGCCGTCGAGCGGCGGCGGCGCCGAGAATGACGCCGGCCAGACCGCCGATTTCGAAGCCGCCGACTTTGGTCAGCACGTCAAGCGCGTCAGGCGCGGGGCGTGTGGCGTCCGGCGCGAGGTCGTGAAGTCGGAGCGCCTGCTGGATGACGGCGATTTTTCGCGCGAGGCCCGCGTCGTCCACGCCGGTGCCGCGACCGGTGACTTCCTCCACGGGGCGGCCGGTCGTGACAGCGACGATGGCGCTGCTGACAGTGGTGTTGGCAATGCCCATGTCACCGGTGGCGATCAGCTCCGCGCCGCCGGCGATCTCCTGCTCGACGATTTCGATGCCGGTGACGATCGCACGCACGGCCTGCTCGCGGGTCATGGCGGCTTCGCGCGCGCAGTTGCGCGTGCCGGACGCGATGCGGCGGTTGAAAAACTCGGTGTCGGCGGATCCCGCGGGGGAGAATGACGAAAACGACGGTGACGGGAACGACATGGCGGGCGGCGGTGCCAGCGCGGGCAGTTCGCCCTTGACACCGATGTCCACGACGACCAGCCGCGCACCGACGTGGCGCGCCAAGACGTTGATGGCCGCGCCGCCGCGCAGGAAGTTGAGCACCATTTGCGTGGTGACCTCCTGCGGATAGGCGCTGACGCCCTCCTCGGCAACGCCGTGGTCGCCGGCCATGACGATGACGACCTTGCGGTTGACGCTGGGCCGCTCGGCGTTGGTGATCATGACGAGCCGGCGTGCGATCTCCTCCAACCGGCCGAGGCTGCCGGGTGGTTTGGTCAGCGAGTCCAGCCGGGCTTGGGCGCGCGCGGCGGCCGCAGGATCAAGGTTGCGAATCCGGTTGATGGTTTGTTGGAGCTTATCCATGACGAATGGAACCTGCGGATCTAGTGGGACACATGCCTCTATCCAGCGCGCGGCACCAACAGCTACAGGATCTTGATGATGACGGCGGTGGCGTTGTCCTGGCCGCCGTGTTCGTCGGCGGCGCGCAGGAGTTCCTCCACAGCCTGCTGCGGCAACGGATGCTCGCGCATGATGCGCGCGATCTCCAACTCCGTCGTGTTGCGCGTGACGCCATCGCTGCAAACCAGCAGGATGTCGCCGCGTTTCAACTCCAGGTCGCACACTTGGGGATCTCGCAGCGGTTCAGGACCGACGCTTTTGGTCAGCATGTGTGAGAGCACGGTCTTCATGGCCGGATGCTGCGTGCCGACGCCACGGCCGCGCAGTTCGCTGGCAACGGTGTGTTCGATGGTGACTTGCCGGAGGCGCCCGCCGCGGAACAAAAACGCCTGACTGTCTCCGACGTGGCCAATGATGGCGCGGTGGTCAATGATCCAACAGGCGGTGAGCGTGGTGGCCATGCCCCGGCAGCGAATGTCGGAGCGGGCGCGCGCCTGCACGGCATCATTGACGGCGCGCAGGGCGAGATTCATCGTCGGCACGGAGCGTTCCGCGGCCGGCACGTAGAACCGGAAAAATCGCTGGAGTTCCTTGACGGCCAGTTCGCTGGCGATCTCCCCCGCGGGCTGGCCCCCCACGCCGTCGGCCACGGCGTAGAGGCGAATGTGGTCGTCGCGCAGGAACGAGTCTTCGTTGGTGGAGCGCACCCGACCAATGCTGGTCGAACCGTAACTGACGAGCCGGATTTCGCGTGGGCTGGCCATGGCTTCTACAATCGCATTGGCTCCGACGGCCACAAGGAGCAACCGCCTGTCCGCTCGGAGTCGCGTGCCAGTGATTGTCGTTGGCTGTTCATCTGCTGCTCTTCCGCCGCCGCCGATTCGGCGCTGCGGCTCGCAGACACTGCGCGTTCAGTCGGCGCAAGTAAAGTAGAATCTGCGATGGTCACGTATCGTTAGTTTGAGCGCAAAGACGCAGGAGCAACGGCTCGACCCGTGAGCCGGCAAGCAAAATAGCGGGCACTGCCGCGGGCCACTGCCGGGCGGCTCCGGGACCCGCGTCTGTTGGTGAGGGCGCGCCAGGTGTGCGTCGGCTCGCAGTTTAGGCATTGCGGCAGAAAATGCGCCCCCGGCGCGAGTCGAACGCGCGACCAACGGTTTAGGAAACCGCTGCTCTGTCCTCTGAGCTACGGGGGCGACAAGCGCTTGCCACACCGGCCAAAACTGCTGTGTCGGGAATTGGGCGACTGGCCCTCTGTTTTCGCCTTCGGCCGGTTTTGCGACTTGTCTTCAGCTTCCGGCTCCAGATGGCCTTCAAGATGTCCGATGACCCACTGCTTGAGTTTAGTCACATGGCGCGTGTAGCGCATTGTCATCTTGATCTTTTTACGTCCAGCCAATTCCTGAACGGTGCGCAAATTTACCCCGCTCATTACCAG
>JAOACV010000037.1 GCA_026417675.1 Verrucomicrobiia bacterium | reverse complement strand
GGGAGGTGTTGGTGCTGAACCGCGAATGCACCAGCGCCAGCGCCGACTCCATCGAGGGGTCGTTTAGTTCCGGATAGTATTGCTGAAGCTGCTCCGACATGAGCATGCCCTTATAGACGATCGTGCGGCAGGAGAGGCTGGAGACGTAGAACCACTCGCCGTGCTTGATGCCGGAGTAACGGATGCCTTTCTCGGCGAGCTTGCGAATGACGTAGAGCTTGCGCTCGAACGCCATGTCGTCGGTCAGCTTTGGGTCGCGCGCGATGAACACCTGCCGCACGAGCGGCTCCGAGAACCGCGCGGTTCGGCCCAGCGCGTCGTCTGCTGTCGGCACTGTGCGCCAGCCGAGCATTTTCTGATCTTCGGCAGCGACGATTTCCTCAAATAGCTTCTCGCACTTGTAGCGCGCCGCGGGATCGGGCGGCAGATAGACCATGCCGACGCCGTATTCGCGCGGTCCCGGCAGCTCGATGCCGACCTGGCCGCACGCCTTCTTCAGGAAGGAGTGCGGCACCTGCAACAGGATGCCCGCGCCGTCTCCGGTGTTGCCCTCGCACCCGCACGCGCCGCGATGGCGCAGGTTGACTAGCACCGTCAGCGCGTCCCGCACGATGGCGTGGGACTTCTGGCCTTTGATGTGGACCTCAAAGCCGCCGCCGCAGGCGTCGTGCTCGAATTGAGGGTCGTAGAGACCTTGGGCTTTCACTTCAAGCGGATTCAATGCGCGCCCTTTCCCGAATCACTTGCCGCTCGTGGAGCTTTGCAGCATCCCGATAAACGCCTCGGTGTTCGTGTAAAGCTTCCGGCCGCGGTGGTGAATGATGCCCAGCGGCCGCACGAAAGGCTCTTTGGTGTCCAGAGGCACCGCCGCCAGCGTGTGCGCCCGCACCTCGTTCTGGAGCGTCGGCTGCGGCAGGATCGCCACGCCGGAGCCGGCCTCAACCGCGCGCTTGATGGCCTCGATGTTGTCGAAGCGCAGCGCGATCCGCGGCTCCACGCCGTGGCGTTTCAGAAAACGTTCGATCTTTTTGCCGATCACCAAGCCCGTGTCGAAGCCCACAAATGTCTCATGCGCCAGATCGTGTAGCGGGATTTTCGCCCGGCGGGCCAACGGATGCTCCGGGTGACAGGCCAGCACCATAACCTCCTTGCGCCACGGAATCACCGCCAGCCCCTTGCGCGCCTCCGGAAACGAGACGATGCCGATGTTGACCTCCTCACGCATCACGCGCTCGTAAACGCGCTCCGGGTGTAGATACTCGACCTCCACGCGCGCCTGGGGCCGCAATTGGTGAAACCGCTGGACGCACTGGCTCATGTCGCGCAGGTTCACCGAGTAGATGGCCGCCACGCGAATGACTGAGTCCACGCTGGCCCGCACCCGCTTGACCTCCGCCTCGACCTCGGCGTAGCGGGTGATGACCTCCCGGCAGCCTTCGTAGAAAATCTGCCCCTCACGCGTGAGCGTCCACGGCCGGCAGGACCGGTCAATCAGCGTCACGCCCAGTTGCTTTTCCAGGTTCTGGATCGCCTGGCTGGCTGCCGACTGCAGGACATGGTTGACCTCCGCGCCCCGGGAGAAACTCCGGAACCGGACCACATCGCAATAGATTTTCAGGGTCTCAATTTGCATTAAGAATTCAAATACTAATTCGCATCTGAATCAGAATTTCTAATGCAATTCGCGCGCGGTGTCAACGAATTTGTGCTGACGTTGAAACCGCAATCCCTTGGCAAATCAGCGAGAGCGACGGGAGCGGGCACGCCTGATGGATGGGGCGGCCCGGAACTCCTGCCATTCCGGCTCGTTCTTGAATATCCAGCGGTAGTAAGCCTTGCCCCGCAGACGTTTCGCAGCGGCTTCGTCCACGATGACTTTGCAATCCGGGTGAAGCTGCAGCGCCGTGGCGGTCACCATCGCCGTCATTGGACCTTCGACAGCCTTCGCGAGGATCGTTGCCTTTTCCGCCCCGGTCACAAGCATCAAAATGCGCCGGGCTTCGAGGATGGTGCCGACGCCCATCGTCAGCGCGCGCCGAGGCACCGCGCTGATTTTGCCGCCAAACAGCGGCGCGTTCTGCCGGATCGTCGCCGGCGTCAGGGCCTTCTCGCGCGTGCGCGAGCGCAGCGCGGAGAGAGGTTCGTTGAACCCGATGTGACCGTCGGCGCCGATGCCGAGCAGTTGCAAGTCAATGCCGCCGCAATCGCGGATGAGTTCCTCGTAGTGCCGGCACTCCGCAGCCAAGTCGCGCGCCGCGCCATTGGGCAGGTGCGTGTTGCGCCGGTCTATGTTGACCCGGCTGAACAGGTGCCGGTCCATGTAGTAGCGATACGAGTGCGGATCGTTCGGCGGCAGACCGACGTATTCGTCGAGGTTGAACGTGCGGCAGAGCGAAAAATCGAGTTTCTCCCGGCGGTGCATCTCCGTCAGATACTCATACACCCGCTCCATCGTCCGGCCCGTGGCCAGACCGAGCACCAGCGATGGCTTCGCCCGCAGGTGTTTGGCAATCAACCGCGCCACTAAGAGCGCCGCCGCGTCAGCCGTGGGTTGGATGATGACCTCCATGATGCGCGTCGCAACTCTGGAAGACCGTCAGGCCAGCCCAAATTCCTTCTTGTTCTGCTCGCAAGAGACCAACACAGGCTTCTCGGCGAGCTTGGCTTTGAGCATGGCTTGCTCGTCGGCGCCGGCGGCGAGGGGTAACGCGACCTGGCCGCCTTCGGCGGCGCTGCGCTGGAGGGCGAATATGATTTCCGCGCCGAGGCAGGCGTGGTCGAAGTTGCATTGATGAACGGTTTTGCCGTCGAGCCAGTCCGCCATTTCCTGGATGTAGGGCGGCATGTCGAGGTCGTAGTTCATCGCGCCGTCGCCGCTCTGGAACCCGCCGCTCTTGGTGACCGCGCGCCAGCCACCATTTGTGAGGAGTTCTGCGAAGCCCTCGGTGCCCTGGGCGCCGATGCGGTTTTTGCCCCACCACTTGGCGACTTCGGGCTGGTCAGGCGCGCCCGCGCCGCACTCATAAACGCCGCGCACGCCGTTGGCGAATTGGACGAAGCCGGCGATGTAGTCGGGCGACGGATGATTGTCGGCGAACTTCGCCTTGCCCGCAGCCTGCGCCATCGCCCAGGTGGCGGGCGTGTAGTTATTGAACCAGCAAGTGTAGTCAATCAGGTGCGAGAGCATGTGTGTCATCCAGCCGGTGGCGCTGGCATAGACGGTGTGAACGCGGCCAAGCGCGCCGCTGGCGATGATCTCCTTCACCTTCTGGTAATGCTTGCCGTAGCGGTGCTGGTGGCTCACAACCGCCTTCACGCCGGCCTTGCGGATCATCTCGCGCATGGTGAACAGTTCGGCGCTGGTGAGCGCGACCGGCTTCTCGAACGCGATCAGCTTCGCGCCGCCCTCGATGGCCGCATGGATCATCGGCGTGCGCAGGTTGGGCAGCGTGCAAAAGCAAAACACGTCGGGCTTCACGGCCCTGGCCAGCGCCGCCGCGTCGGTGCCTCTTTGCGGATGGCCGAGCTTGGCGGCGGCGGCGTCGAGCCGCGCGGCGTCAATGTCGCAGATGCCGGCGACTTGGAACCTAGGATTGGCGTTGAAGGCGGTGGCGTGGTGCATCCCGCGCTTGCCCATGCCGACAACAAGGACGGAGTATTTGGTCATTGGGGTAATGGAGTTATGGAGTGTTGGAGTGTTGGGTTTGGGGGTGATGGAGCCTTGGTGTGATGGGCATCCTTCGGCGAACCCATTACTCCGTTACTCCACCACTCCATCACTCCAGTTGTTTTCCTCATTTCTGCGCCTTGTCCCACTCTAGGACCTTGGCGATGACGTAGTCCACTTCCTCCGCGGTCAGTTCGGGGAACATCGGCAGGCTGATGCAGGTGGCGGCGTTCTGCTCGGCGTTGGCGACCGAGCCGACGATGCGCGCGCCTTTGCCCCAGGGATAGCCAGCCTGTTGGTGGATGGCGATGGAATAATGCGTCTTGGCGTCAATGCCGTTGTCCACGAGGAACTTCAGCAGCGGGTCGCGTTGTTCGGGCTTCTTGGTCTCGATGACGTAGAGGTGAAACACGTGCCGGTAGCCGGGTGTCTCGTAGGGCAGCGTGAGGTTCTTCGCGCCCTTCAGCCCGGCGGTGTAGCGCGCGGCCCACTGGCGGCGCTGGTCGTTCCACGCGTGGATGTGCTTGAGCTTGGCGCTCAGGATGCCCGCGTGGAGGTCGTCGAGCCGGCTGTTGAAGCCGAAGCTGTGAACGTTGCGCTGGTTGGAGCCGTGGTTGCGCAGCTTGCGGACCTTCGCGTCAATGTCGGCGTTGTTAGTCACCACCGCGCCGCCGTCGCCGAATGTGCCGAGGTTCTTCTGGATGATGAAGCTGGTCGTGGCCGCGTCGCTGAGTTCGCCGATGTTGAAGTCGGGACCCTTGCCACCGATGGCTTGCGCGTTGTCCTCGACGAGCCGCAGGTTGTGCTTGTCGGCGATCTTCTTGATGGCGCGCATGTCGGCGCACTGGCCGTAGAGGTGCACGGGGATGATCGCCTTGGTCTTCGGCGTGATGGCGGCCTCGATCTTGGCGGGGTCAATGCACTTGGTCTTCGGGCAGCAATCCACAAACACCGCCGTCGCGCCCGCGATCCAGATCGCCTCGGCGGTGGCGAAGAAGGTGTTGGGATGCGTGATGACCTCGTCGCCCGGCCCGATGCCGAGCGCCATGAGCGTCAGCCAGATCGCGTCGGTGCCGTTGCCGACGCCGATGGCGAACTTGGTGCCGCTGAACGCCGCCAACTCGGCCTCGAACTGCTTGAGCATCGGCCCCTGCACATACTCGCCGCTCTCGAGCACTTTCTGGATGTTGGCGTCAATCTCGGCCTTGATGTTGTGATACTGGCGAACATGTCCGTAGAAACTGACCTTCATTATTCTGATGTCTCCTGATGGGGTTGGGGTTGAGATTCGCGTTTACGCAAACAACGCTTTCAGATCGTCCCGGCAGGAAACCAGTTTCCCGCCGTCATAGACTTTCTGCAACTGGCCGCCCGTCCACCGCTGGAGGCGGTAGAGCGTGGCGAAAAGGTAATTGGGTGCCTGGCCGCCC
This sequence comes from Verrucomicrobiia bacterium, assembly GCA_026417675.1. Lineage (GTDB taxonomy): Bacteria > Verrucomicrobiota > Verrucomicrobiia > CAIQCK01 > CAIQCK01 > JAOACV01. Next base: position 5,426 of record JAOACV010000037.1, on the reverse strand, counting down.
TGGCCGCCGACGATCTCGGCGCCGCGCCGGACGTTATCCTGCATCCACGCCGGCAGGCCGAGATGATACGGATTGCGCTGGACCTCGCCGACGTGGAACGATGTGGCCGCTATCAAATCCGCCACGTCGCGCACGCCGGACTCGATCATCAAGTTCGGCGTGGTCATCGCCGCCCAAAACTCCGTTTCGACTACGAGGCACGAGAAGGCCGGGTCGAGCTTTCGCAGCGCGTCCATCACCAGCAGGTGGGTGCCGATGTGCGTGCTGTTCCAGTCCTGCGCGTGCGGGATGACGACCGTGTGCGGCTTTTGCTCCATCAGAATGCGCGCGACGATGTCCACCGCGGCGGCCCAGTTGGCCGGGTCGCCGTCGCGGCCCTTCGGATTGATCTTCTCCAAGCCGCCTTCGCGCGTCGTCAGCAGGCTAAAGCCGAGATAGTTGCACGCGTTGCGCAGTTCCTCCAAACGCGCCGCCTGACGTTCCTTGTTGCTGCCCTGCGTGACGGCAACGTTGATGACGTTCATCCGCGCTTCGCGCAACAGCCGCAACGGCAGCGCGCCGACGATGCACTCGTCGTCCGGATGCGGCGAGAAGATCAACACCTTCGGGGCATGGACCTTCACCTTGGGCCGTTTGGCGGGCGGGATGCCGCCGAGCGGGCACGCCTTGCCCTTCTCCTGCGCGCGCGCGTAAGCCTTAACGAACGACATGTATGGATTCTTCATGGGACCTCACTGGGTTGCCGCCCACGGCAGACTCGCCGCGGCGATGGCTTGGCCGTGGCGCTTGTCGCGCTCGCTCGGCGTCCGCAGGCGGATCTTCTTGAACAGCGCGGGGAACTCCGTTTTGAGCACCCGCTTGGCGTGGTTGATGATGATCGAGCCGCCCTCGCCAGTCGTGACACGGCCGAGCACGAGCACGTTCTTGATCTTGTAGAACTCCGCGTAGTGCGCGATGGCGTAGCCGAGATACACGCCGATGGTCTCGTAAATCTTCGCTGCGCGATAATCGCCCCTAGCCATGAGCGCCTGCACGTGCTTGAGCTTCTCCGGCAGCGGCATCGCGGCGTCCAGCTCGATGCCTGCGACGGCCACCAGCCGCCCGACGGCCTGCTGCGAAAAATATTGCGCGCCGCAACCGCGGTCTTTGGACCACTCGTCCACGGGAGCGTGGGGGCTGTAGTCCACCGGGCAAAACGCCAGTTCGTTGAGCCAGGAGGTAATGTTGCCGTTGGGCGTCACGTAGCCGCCCGCCTGGCTGGAGCCGAGGGCGGTGCCGAGCACGGCGTTGTCCTTCATGGACATCGAGCCGGCCAGCGCCGTAACCTCGCCGTCGTTGACGACCTCGAAGGGAATGTCGTTCCACGCCTTTTTCATTTCGAGGAATAGGTCCTTCACGCGGCTGTCGAACAACTCCTTGGGCACGCCGCGGAACAGCGAGGCGACCTTGACGCGGTTGTTGACATACACGCCCGCCGCGCTGCCGCCGATGCCGTCCACGCGCGGCAGCTTCGCCGCGGCGCGCTTGAGGCCCTCCATAATGTGATCGAAATGGTATTGCGGGTCGGTCTGCGCCGACGGCTGCCACGGCAGTTCCTCGCTAAACACCACCTTGCCGTCCACCACCGCGGCGATCTTGTAGGCGCTCGCGCCGAGGTCGAATCCGATGCGACAGCCCTTGAGATGGCGTCCGAGCGGCTTGGTCGCTTCGCGCGGCGGCGGCAGTTGCGTCTTATCAGTGATGACCACCTCGAACGGTTTCTCATACACCCGCTCGCCCATGATCTCCGCGTCGAAGCGGCCCGTGACGGTCTCCTTGTAGTATCGTTGCAACTCCTCGCCAAACACGCGCGGCCCGGCGAAATAGACGCGGAACCCGCCGCGCGACCAGAGCAGGAACTTGACAAACCGCTCCAGATACGCCGCGTTTTGTTTCGCTTCAGCTTGACCCTCGGGGAAAATCTCCGTGCTGAAATGAAACACCGAGCCATCCGCCTGTTCCAGCGCGATGGTCACTGGCACGCCCTGGCGCGATGCCTTGACGGCCTTGCGGTAAGCCGCATTGGCCAGCACCGCCGGTCGGAACGCCGGATCGAGCACCGGCGTGACCCGGGGCGCAACCAGCTTCAAACCACGATTGTCGTTCATAGCATCTCCTTCCTGCACATCGCAGCATGTTGGAGCTTGGGACGATAAAAAAACGCGCCCCGCTTGCCAACTGCTTTTTCTGGCCGTCGGGCTGCCGCCGCCCAGTTTGCCATTGTCAGCTTCCAGCGTGACCGCTATATTCCGCGCGCCTTTTCGGGCAACCCGGGCAAGGCCACAGGTTGCGGTCGTGGCGGAATGGCAGACGCGCTAGGCTCAGGACCTAGTGGTGGCAACACCGTGGAGGTTCAACTCCTCTCGACCGCACCATCTGCCTCTTTTCATCTTCCGCCTCGCGCTGTTGTTGCATCGCCCGCGCGCTGTGCTAGTATGCGCCCCACTCAGGAAACCCGATGGCTGAAAGTGTCAAACCCATAGACCTGCGGAGCATGCTCCGCTACATCCCGCAGTTTCGGGACAAGGTGTTCGTGCTGTCCGTGGACGGCCAGTTGGTCAGTGACGAGAACTTCCCGAACCTGTTGCGGGACGTGGCCGTGCTCTGGTCGCTCAACATCAAGGTCGTCATCTGCCACGGTGCGAGCTACCAGATGCGCGAATTGGCCGCGCAGACCGGCGTGAAGCTCAGCAACGACGACGGCACGGGTGTGACCGATGCGGAAACGTTGAAACTGGCGCTGACGGCCGCAAACCGGCTAACGCACGAGATTCTGGAGGGCCTCAGCGCCAACGACCTGCGCGCGGCCACCACCAACGCCTGCATCGCCCATCCGGTCGGCATTTTGCAGGGCGTGGACCATCTCTATACCGGCAAGATCGAGCGCGTGGACACCGGGCTGCTGACCACGCTGCTGGAGAAGGATATTATCCCGGTCTGCCCGCCACTGGGTTTCGACGGCGAGGGGCACACCTATCGTGTCAACTCCGACCAAGTCGCCATCGAGGTCGCCGAGGCCCTCAAGGCGGTAAAGCTGATCTTTCTGGTCCCGCGCGAAGGGCTGATCATCAACGGCCAACTCGACCGGCAAATCCTGGCCACCGAACTGGCGGCGACGCTCAAGCAGCATCGCGATTGGTTCCTGCCGGAGCAGATCAGCAAGGCCGAGCACGCCGTCAAGGCCTGCCAGGCCGGCATCGAGCGTGTCCACGTCATCAATGGCCGCGTGGACGAGGCCATTCTGGCCGAGGTCTTCAGCAGCGAAGGCATCGGCACGATGGTCCACGCCTATGAGTATCGGCAGATTCGCAAGGCGTCGAAGAAGGACCTGCGCGCGATTCAGCAACTGATCAAGCGCGGCATCGAAAGCGACGAACTGGTCAAACGCACGCGCGCGACGTTGGAGCGCGAGCTGGGCGACTATTTCGTTTATGAAGTGGACAAGAACGTCGTCGCCTGCGTGGCCTGCCATTGGCACCCGGAGCTGAAAAAGGCGGAACTGGCCTGTCTGTTCGTCCATCCGCTCCAGGAGAACATGGGCATCGGCCGCAAGCTGGTGAACTTCGTCGAGGCGCGCGCCGCCGAACTGGGGGCGAACGAGGTGTTTGCGCTCTCGACGCAGGCGTTCGCTTATTTCCAGAAACTCGGCTACACCGAGGGCACGCCGGACGACCTGCCTCCCGCGCGGCGGGAGCGTTACGAGCAGAGCGGTCGCAAATCAAAAATCCTGATCAAGAAGGTCGCGCCAGCAGCGGAATCGGGGCCGACCTGAACGCCGTCAGTGGCGCCCGCATTCCCCGCGCCGGCGGTCAGCTCGTGTCATGTCCCCNCGCTCAGAGGAGCGCTCCTTAGCCCAACGACTCCACCATCTCCAGCGTCACGTCCTCCAGCGAGCGCAGCACGCGCGTCGCTTGGGAAAAATCGTTGTCTCGCGTCAATGGCTGCGGCACCGCGATGACCTTCATGCCGGCGGCGCGCGCGGCGAGCACGCCTTTTTCGGCGTCTTCCAGCACGAGGCACTCGGCAGGCGACACGCCCATCCGGTTGGCAACGTGGAGGAAAAGGTCGGGGTGCGGTTTGACGCGGGCGACATCCGCCTCGGTGGCGACGACCTCGAAATCCCGTCCGAAGTCGAGCCGATCGAGCACTCCCTGCACCGCGTCGCTACGGGCGGACGAGGCTAGGGCCATGCGTTTGCGCCCGTGCAGTCGTTGCAGCAATTCCAACGCGCCGGGCCGAAACTGCAAATGCGCTTCCAGCAGGGCCAAATAATGCTCCGACTTCCGCTGGCGGAGCTTCTGCGGATCGAGCGACAACGCCCGCGCGCGAACGAAATCCGCGATGCCCTGCCCGCGCCGAATCCAATGCTCGGCGTATTCCTCTTGGGCGAGACTCGCGCCAGCTTCCGCCAGCGCCCGCCGATACGCCTCGTAATGCAGACGCTCGGTGTCCGTCAGCAGTCCGTCGAGATCAAAGATGACTGTCGAAATCATCGTTGGCCTCTACTTCTGCTCGCAACGCGCCGCGATGTCGAGTCCTTACGCAGCGCACGTTTGGCGTGACCGCAGGGGCCGAGTTTGGTAATTAGCCTCGCGGAAAGAGAGGAAACACGTGGCTGATCTCCGTATCGCTTTTGTTGGCGCCGGCGGCATCGCGCAGCGGCATCTGAAGACCCTCGCGACGCTGCTCGGCGAGAAACCGATCATCGCCGCCTGCGACGTGGATCGCACGCGCGCGAGCGCGGTCTGCAAACAGTATGGCGGCAACGCCTACGAGGACGCGGCGCTGATGCTGAAGGCCGAGTCGCCTGAGGTGCTGTTCATCTGCGCGCCGCCGTTTGTGCGGGAGGAGCCGATCCGGCATTGCTGTCGCCGCGGCATTCCCTTCTTCTGTGAGAAGCCGCCCGCCAACGACCTGAAGACCGCGGCGAAGCTGGCCGAAACGGTCGCCAGATCCGGCATCATCAATAGCGTCGGCTTCATGTATCGCTACGCGGAGGTCGTGGATGAGTTCAAGAAATGGTTCGACGGCGTGCCGGTGACGAGCGTGGTCTCGCAGATGGCGTGCGGTCCGCTGTTCAGCGTGGAGTTGCCGGCGTGGTATAAGCGGATGGACCAGAGCGGCGGGCCGCTGCTGGATCAGGCGATTCACTTGCTGGACCTCGTTCGCTGCGTCGCGGGCGAGATCGTCGAGGTGTTCGCGTGCGGATCGAACCAGTTGCTGCCGCAGAGCGAGACACTGACCGTGCCGGAGACCGTCGCGCTGGTGTATCGGCTCGCCAGCGGCGCGGTCGGCGCGCACTATCATTCATGGGCCCACAGGATGTGGACTTGCCAGATCGAGGCGCGCAGCGAGGACAGCCGCGTGCAGATCGAACTCGCTAGGGG
>JAOACV010000379.1 GCA_026417675.1 Verrucomicrobiia bacterium | reverse complement strand
GTTCATCAACGGGTCCACCGAGGCCGTTGACCTGAGCATCAATTACTTCGTCGTTGACGGGCCGCCGCCGTCCTTCCAGCCGCTCAGCCCCGGCTATTGGAAGAACCACCCCTGTGCTTGGCCTGTGGACAGCTTGACCCTCGGCACCAAGACCTACACCAAGGCCGAGCTGTTGAAGATCATGAGCATGCCGAAGGGAGGCGATGCCAGTTTGATCCTCGCCTATCAGCTCATCGCGGCGAAGCTCAACCTCTTGAGCGGCGCTGATCCCACGCTGATCGGCCCCTTGGTCAGCGACGGCGACGCCCTGCTTAGCAAGTATGCGGGCAAATTGCCCTACAAGGTCAAATCATCGTCAACGGTCGGCACGCAAATGACTGCCATCGGAGATGCTTTGTCCGCCTTGTGGTTCTAGCCCGTTCTCCTGAATTCTGAGTCGGAAAACCAAGACCCCCGGCCGCAGACAGCGGCCGGGGGTTCTTTTTCTGACTTGATTCATGTCTCGCGTTTCCGCGCGGTTGCCGTCGGGTGGCGAGTTCGAGGCGGGGCCGTTCTTGCCGCTTCATTTCATGACTTGTCTTTGCCGGGAACTCCCGCATGATAGGCGCCGCTCGACGGGTGATCGAGCCGCATGACACGAGGCAGACTTCAACAAATCTTGGTGACTGTGCCGCGACGACTGGAACCGGCGTTTCAGACCCAGTTGCGGACGCTGGCCGGGCAGTGGCCGACCAGTTGGATACCAATGGACGATGACCGCGCGGAGATTTCGCTCTTCCTGCCAGCCCGGCGCGGCACGACCAGACTGCTGCGCGCGCTGCGGGCCTACCGAGACGTTTTGCGCCGGCTGGCCCTGCCTGTCGGCCCGATTCGCATCCAGCGCCGGTTCATCCGCAGCCGGGACTGGGCGCGGGCCTGGCGCAACAGTTTCGAGCCGGTGGAAATCTCCCCGACGCTGGTGGTGAAACCAACCTGGGCCAAGTGGCTGCGGCGCGACAGCCAGACGGTGATTGAGATTGACCCCACACTGGCGTTCGGCACGGGCCACCATCCCACAACGGCTTTCTGCCTGCGGATGGTCGAACGGCTGGCCCGCCGGCGGCATCCGGCGCGCGGGGACAAACCGCTGGCGTTCCTGGACTGCGGTTGCGGCAGCGGCATCCTGACGATTGCCGCGGCCCGGCTTGGCTGCGCGCCGGCCGTCGGGTTTGACATTGACCGGCAGGCGGTGCGCGTGGCGCGGGCGAATGCGAAGCTCAACGGCGTCCATGAGCGAACCGAGATAATCTGCAGCGCCTTGGAACGGTTTCGGCCGCGTGGCGCGTCGAGACCGCCTGGCAAGGGCAGGTTCGATCTGGTGGCAGCCAATCTCGCTTCGGATGTGTTGGTCAGCAACGCCCGACGCTTGACGCGGTGGGTGCGGCCGGGCGGCGTGCTGGCCTTGGCGGGCGTGTTGGACCGCGACGCGCGGAAGGTCGCGGCCGTGTTTCGCCGGCTGGGGTGGCGGCGCATCGCGCGCGAGAGCTGCGGCGGCTGGACATCGTGGGCGATGAAGCGAACGCCATGAGAATCCGCGGCATACGCAACACGCTTTCCATCCTCGCCTCCCTCCTGGGTGTCGTCGGCGTCGTCATCCTCTTGCAGATCTTAAGCCAGGCTTTCTTCGGCCAGGCGCACCCCGTTGCCAACTGGGCGGTCGGTTGGCTGGACAAACTGATGACGCCGGTGGGTCGCTGGTTCAAGCGCGCCCCCGACTGGGCTTGGACCAGCGTGGTCATGATTGTCAACATCCCCGCCGCCATCTTGCTGACTTGGGCGCTGGACGTGGCCGTCAACGGCATGAAGCGCAAGACATGGTTCGGCTGGATCGTGGCTTTTTGGGTCATCGCAACTGTTGTCGCGTGTGTGGGCATCAGGTGGGCGCGACAAGGCGGAGGATTCATGTAGCCCGGCGCGCGGCCGACTCAACCCGCGCGTCTTCCGTCTCGTTCATCCGCCTTTCGCTTCAGCCACTCCACCGCTTGGCGGTGGGCCGACTCCATCACCGGCGGGCGCGTCAGCGTTTTCCACGCCTCCGGCTTCTCGCGCAACGTCAGGGGCGCACTTGCCAGTCGGACCCCCGTCAACTCGGCCAACAGTTCGCGGGAAAACGGAAGGTCCAAACGTGGCCGCGCCATGCGTTCCATCGGCGCGACGCGCGGGGGCGCGTCCGCCAACGACGCCAGATGTCGGTTGTAAGCCAGGCGCGCCAATGGTTGCAGCGCCACGATGTCTTCGGCGCAGTAGCGCGTCAGCGTTGGCAGCGCCCGCGCGTCGCCGGCCAGATGGCGCCGCCAGAGCAACACTGCCGTCCAGCCATCGGCCTCCTCGACCACCTCCGGACGGTCAAGGTGGACTTGGCGTTCGATGCTCTTCAAGCCGCCATGCAGCCCGACGCGGCGCAACGTCGGGCAGAGGTCCACGTGCAGCGGCGGCAGGCGGATGCGCGGAAACTTCGCCCGGATGAACGGCAGATCGAACGACGCGCCGTTGTAGGTCACCACCATCCGATACGGCGCCAGCGCGTCGGGCAACTGGCCAAGGTCGCGGCCGGCGATCAGCATCCGTGGCGTCTGCCCGTCGTAAAGCCCCGCGCAGGTGATCGTGCCGGTCTCTTTCGGCTGGCCGTCGGTCTCGATGTCGAGATAGCCTACTTGCTCCTGAACCTCAGCCAGCCAGCGCCAAACGTCGGGTCGCGGCCATGCCGTTGCAAAGTGCCCCAATTCGCCGCGCTCCAGCGCGCGCAACGACGCTTCGCAGCCGCGCTTGATGGCGTCGGCCTTGGCGTGGGCGATGCGCTCCAAGGGCGCGTCCAGCGCCGTCAGCCAGTCCGCGATCCCCTCGCGCCAAAGCGCGCGCTCCAGCTTCGGCCCGACACCGTGGATGTGGATGAAACTGTTCTTGAACACGGCGACTCAACTCAGCGGCATGGTCCTGCCAAGCTATCATCCCCCGCCTGAACTTCAATCTGGAATTGGCCGCCCGGAGCACGTATAGCGATGGCCGCAGGAGAACACAGTTCATGGTCCTCAATTTCTGGCGATACGTTGCGGTGGCGTTACTGGCCCTCGTGGCTTTTGGCGTGTCATTGAAAAGCGAGATGCTCTACGACGACCAACGCGCGGGCCGCGCGCTGCGCGGCGTCGAAGGGTTCGCCGATCTGTCCGGCTGGCTGCGGCAACCGGCCCCCCTGCGCCAACTCAGCCTGATGCTCGAATCGCGCTGCGGCGTTCAGAGCAACCTCGGCCGGCACAGCATGAATCTCCTCTGGCACGCGGCGGCGTCGGCGCTGCTGCTCGCGTTGCTGCGTCGTCTGCTCGCCCGACGCCCCGCCGCGACATGGGCCGCTGGCCTGTTCGCTGCGCTGCCGGTCGGCGCGTCGGCCGTGGGCGTCGTCGCGCACCGAAACGAAATCTTGGGTCTCATCCTGGTCCTGCTCGCCTGCGTCGCGTGGCTTCGGCCGCACCGCAGTTGGCTGGCATGGACCGCCGGGGGCGTCTGCGCGGCGCTGGCGGTGATGGAAACCAGCATGGCGCTGTTGCTGCCGGGCGTGCTCGCGGCCTATGAATTGTTGCTGGTTGCGCCGAATCAACCCGCTGAGGCCCGGCCGCGGCTGGCGGCCGTCGGAATCGCCGCCGCGGCTGTGTTCGGCGCGCAATGCGGTTGGCGCGCATGGAGCGACACGCACGGTTTCATCCTGCAGGAAACTTGGGAAGCGTTGCCGGCGTGGAGCGAGTGGCCCGCGCGCATTGTGCGCGACTGGCCGTCGGG
>JAOACV010000378.1 GCA_026417675.1 Verrucomicrobiia bacterium | reverse complement strand
GGCCAAACGGCACCGCCACGAGCGCGGCCAAGACCATTCCCGTCCGGTGGACCGAGAAGGACATACATTGGAAGACCGAGCTGCCCGGCAGCGGCCATTCCTCGCCCGTGCTGTGGGGCAACCGACTGTTCATCACCACCGGCGACGAGAAGGACGGCGGCCTGCGCGTCCTCGGCCTCGACGCGAAGACCGGCGCGATCCTCTGGCGGCGCGATTATCCCATCAGCCCGTTCCCCAAGAACAAGCTCAACTCCTTCGCCTCGGCCACGCCGGCGGTGGACGCCGAGCGCGTTTATGTCCCGTGGTCCACGCCTGAACGGCTCACGCTGGCGGCGTTCGACCACGACGGCAAGACCGTCTGGGAGCGCGACCTCGGCCCGTTCATCAGCCAGCACAGCAGCGGCGCCTCGCCGATCCTGTATGAGGACCGCGTCGTGCTGCCGAACTATCAAGACGGCGTGAGTTTCATTGTCGCGGTGGACGCGAAGACCGGCCAGACGCGATGGCAGACGCCGCGCAAGCAGATGAATGAATCGGCCGCCTACGGCACGCCGTTCGTCTTCCAGCCCGCCGGCGGGAAACCGGTGTTGATCTTCAGCAGCAAGACCCACGGCCTGAGCGCCATCAATCCCGACGACGGCGCGGTGGTTTGGGAGTTCGATCAGGCTTACACCTATCGCGCCGTCAGTTCGCCGTTCACCGCCGCCGGCCTGATCTTCGGCACCTGCGGCGGAGGCGGCGTGGGCCGCGGCCTCGTCGCGATTCGGCCAGGCGATCCGAAATCCGGCCGGCAGCCCGAAGTGGCTTATCGCATTCCCAAACCCGCGCCCTACGTGCCGACCAGCGTTGTGGTCGGCGACTATGCCTACCTGTTGCATGACAACGGTTACATGACCTGCCTCCACGCCCCGACGGGCGAGAGCCGCTGGTATGAAAACCTCGCTGCGCCGGGACCGAACCCGCCGGGTTCCCAAGCGAAAGCCGGCCTTCACTTCTTCAGCTCGCCGGTCTGCGTGGACGGCAAGCTCTATTGCGCCTCGCGCGAGGGAGAGATGGTCGTTGTCGAGGCGTCGCCCGAAAAACTCAAGGTGCTCGGCCGCACGCCGCTCGGCGAGGGCACACAGGCCACGCCCGCGGTGGCCGGCGGCCGAATGTATGTCCGCACAGAGAAACACGTCTTCTGCGTGGGCGGCGCGAAGCAGCCGTGAGCGCGCACTGGGCGGCGATCTTCGACTGGGACGGCGTGGTGATTGACTCCTCGCGCCAGCACGAACGGGCGTGGGAACGCATCGCCCGCGAACGCGGCCGCGCGCTGCCGCCGGGGTTCTTCAAGCGCAGCTTCGGCATGAAAAACGAGCGGGTGATCCCCGAACTGCTCGGCTGGGCGCACGACCCGGAGGAGGTTCGGCAAATCTCGCAACGCAAAGAGGCGCTCTACCGCGACATCATCCGCGCCGAGGGCATCGCGCCATTGCCCGGCGTGCGCGAATGGCTCGGCCAGCTTCGCACCGCCGGCGTGCCCTGTGTCGTGGCCACCTCGACGCCGCGGGCCAACCTGGACTGCGTGATGCCGCTGCTCGGTCTGAACGACTTTTTTTCCGCCGTCGTTACCGCCGAAGACGTCACCCGCGGCAAACCGCATCCCGAAGTGTTCCTGATCGCGGCCCGCAAGGTCGGCATGTGCCCCTCGCGCTGCGTGGTCTTTGAGGACGCGCATGTCGGCATCGAAGCCGCTCGCGCCGCCGGCATGCGCGTGGTGGCCCTGGCGACCACGCACCCCGCCGACACGTTGCGCGCCGCCGACCGCGTGGTGCGGCGGCTGGACGAGCTGTCGCTGGAGGAGTTGCGCGGATGGTTCGGGACAAACCAACCTCCTCTTCGTGGTGCGACCCGTGGCGGATCGCGTTCTCCGAACGCGATTCCACCTTCCTGCGCTGATCATCGCGTTCGGAGAACGCGATCCGCTTGATTGGCGACGCGGCTGGTTTTTACTTGTCTTGCGCCAACAAGGGATTCTAGAAGTGAGTTGCGTTGAGTAGAATGGGACCACGTATGGATAGCGTTCGCGTCTTCGATTACGGCGGCGGCACGTTGCGGCAGGCGACGATCTCCCTCAAAAGCCGGAGACTCGTTGGCCGGCCCGATGTCGTCCGGAACATCCGCTTTCGCGACGCGGCGGAGTTTGCCAGGTCGGTCGTCGGTTGCCTCCAGAGCGTGCCGGCCGGTCAGCGCGACGTGGTGATTTCTTTCGCCGGGCCGGTGAGCGAGGACGGACGCCGGATCGTCAAGTTCACCAACCAGGGCGGCGTGTCGGAGATGAACATCCCGATTTCCGACATGGTGGAGGCGCCCTTCGGCGGACGGCTGCGCGTGACGTGGATCAACGATGGCGTCAGCGGCGTCTATGCCGAGGCCAGCAGTCAAGGGGCGTTGGGCAAGGTCAAAGAGGGCGGCTACGTCCTGGCGCTCATCGTCGGCAACGGCGTCGGCGGCCGGATGGCCCGGAAGGAAGCGGGGGGCAAGCTGACGTTGGTGCCCGGCGCGTTTGAGATTGGCCACGTGCGCATCGCGCGCGACACGCTGGATGAGGTCCAGTTGACGCCGCTGTTGTTGGGACGAAAGATCGAATGCGGCTGCGGCATCCGCGGCGATCTGGAGCGGGGCGCCCGGCCATGCTTCGAGACGCTGGTTCGCGGCCCGGCGTTGCAGGATTTGTTCAGGAGATTCTTCGCCTGTTGCGCCGTTTCGGCAGCCAGCAGCGTTGGCGCGCCGCCGCTTCAGAAGCGGATTGATCGCTTTTTCCCTGCGGTGCCATTGACGCCGCAAGAGGTGAAAACCAACCCGCTGGTGCGGGCGGTTCTCAGGAGGGTCCGGACAGACGCGGCTTTGAGGAAACTCACAAAGAACTGGCCCGCCCTGCGCGTGGTTGCCCATTGCGTCACCAACCAGGATGTCGAGGCGGTGCAGTCAGCCACGAAGAATCGGGAGCCTCTGAGCCGGGCGATGTTGTCGCGGGTGGGCCGGTTGTTCGCATGCCGGTTGGACTTGTTGCAGGGTCGCTTCGACAAACCGATTGCCCTGGCGCTGATCGGCGGCGTGGGCTGCAACATGGGCCCTCATCTGATCCCGCACATCGAGGCGGGCATCCGGCGCATCACGGCCACCCACCAGCGCTCCGCATGGGTCAAAGGCCCCACACTGGCCGTGGGCAGGTTTCCGGCCGACGAGACGAACCTCTACGGCAGCTTCTATTACTGGCTGAGCCACTTTGGCAGCGGCGAGGGTTAAAGGGGAGTTTCAGACTTCCAGGCTTTGCCCGACGGCGAGCACTTCGACTCTGGCGCCGGTCTTGGCGGCCTTGCTGGCAAATTCCTTCGCGTCAGCGTGGATGACATCGAACGTATCGTAATGCATCGGCACCACGACGCGCGGCTTGACCATCTCGACGGCGGCCACCGCGTCGTCCACGCCCATCGTGAAGTTGTCGCCGATGGGCAGCAGCGCCACATCAATCTTTTGCCGCTGGCCGATCAGTTGCATGTCGAGGAACAACCCCGTATCGCCCGCGTGATAAATCGTCTTGTCTTCGGCGGTGATGACGAACCCGCAGGGGTTGCCCATGTAGATGAACCCGCTCTCGGTCTGATAGGCCGAGCCGTGGAGTGCCAGCGTCAGCTTCACGCGCCCGAACGGAAACTGCCGGCTGCCGCCGATGTGCAGCGGATGCACGTTGGCGCCCTGGCCGGCGCAGAACATGGCGATCTCATAGTTCGCGATGATCGTCGCGCCGGTGCGTTTGGCGATAGCGACGG
>JAOACV010000377.1:341-3816 GCA_026417675.1 Verrucomicrobiia bacterium | reverse complement strand
GATCGCCCATTCCGCGAACAGCAGGCCGCAGAACAGACACAACGCCAGCGGCGTGTCCCACAGGTCGGCGGTCTGTTCGTTCACGAGCACCTGTTCGCGCTTCGGTATTCGCACCGGCAGCTCGCCGAGCTTGTCCAACGTCAGGAACTCGCCGCCGGTGGTGGCCGCGATCTGTTGTAGTAGCGGCTCGTTCATGCGCGTGTCCGCAAACTCCAGGCGCGGCAGCGTCACCCGCACGCTCTGGACGGTCGCCACGTCGCGCGTGCCGGGAACCGTCGCCGACACCTCGTAAAGGCCCACTTGGTCGGCTAGCAACGAACCTTCAAATTCGCCTGCAGCGCCGGCGACCGGTTCGAGGCGAAGCAACCGTTCGCTCGCGCTCCCAACCTTCACTCGCGCCTCAAACCGCTCCATCACCGCCGGCTTGTAGCTCGCGTCGAGCACCTTGGCACGCACCGTGATGCGCTGGCCGAGCGAGTATTCGTCGCGGTCGGTGGTCAAGACCAGCCGTTTCAGACCGCCAAGCAAACGGCCCTGGGTCAGGTAACGCACCGTCTGGCTCCAGAACTGGTCGAACACGCGCGCCCCGACATACCGCCAGCGCCACGTCGAGTCGGTCGCCAGGAACAACACGCGGCCCGGTCCGTAGAACTGCGTTGCCACAATCGGCTGCGGCCCCTGTCGCGTTTGCCGGCGCGGATCACTGTGCACCGCCAGCGCCGTCGCGCCGGGCTTCAGGGAGCGCACCGGCTGCGCCCAGTAGAAGCCCGGCATCGCCGCCCACACGCGACGGTTGCGCTCCGGGTCGGCATCGAATTGGAAAATCGGGGTTTCCAAACCCGCTGCGGTTACCAGCCACGGCCAATCCTGCTGGTTGACCCGGCTGAGCGCCTCGGCGACGGTCAGTTGTTCGCGCTCGATTTGCACCGGCAACAGTTCCGCAACGGGTTGCAATTCGCGCGCCGTCAGAAAGTCCGCCGTAAACTTGTTCGACGCGATGAACGCCAGCCCGCCGCCGTGGTCGCCCACGAAGCGCGCCAGCAGCTTTGCCCACGCCTCGTCGAACTCGCGCGGGTCGGGGTCGAGCAGGAGGATCACGTCGTAACCAAACAGCTCCTGTTCGGTCTTCGGCAGCTTCGCCAGCGGCGCGTCGCCCTCCTGGTTGAACAGCGGATCCGCGCTTTGCAGCCAGCAGCTCACCGAAAGCGTCGGGTCGCGCGTCAGGTGGTTCTTCACATAGCGGTATTCCTTGCTGGCGTTGCCGGCGATGAACAGCACGCGGGGCTTTTGCGCGATGATCCGCGCCACGAACGACGCCGCGTTGTCCCGATCGGTCAATTCGCCCGGCAGCGGCTCGATGCCCGCCGTGTAGGTAAATGTGCCAAGTTCCTGCGGCTGCACCCGCAACGTCACGTCCAGTGCCCGACCATTTGGCGGGAGCTTGACGGTTTGTTCGGCAACAATCTGTTCCTTCCCGCTTCCCTCCTGCCCCTTGCCGCTTGCCCGCAACGTCAACTTCACTGTCGTGCCAGCCAGTTCATTTGCCAAGACGCGCGCCGTAAACACCGCTTCGTCGTCCTTGAACAACACCGGATTAGCCGTCAGCGACGCCACCTCAACATTCTTCGGCGCCCTTGGATCGCCCACGCCAACCGCGAACACCGGCACGTTGCGCTGAGCCGCGAATTGCGCCGCCGCCAGCGTGTCGCCGTCGGTCGCCTGTCCGTCGCTGACGAGGACAATGGCCGCCAGCGGCTGGCCGCGCGAATTCTCAATCGTCTGCCGCAACCCGTTGGCCAGATACGTCGCCGCGCCTTGCGGTTTCAGGCCTGCGAGATCGTTCGTCGCCAACTCCTTCCAGCCGTCCGAGAAAGTCGCGAGACGCAGTTGATGCGTGGCCGCGAGCGCGGCAAGTAACGAGTGACGAGTGACGAGCGACTTGACCTGCTGAAGCCTTGCCTCTTGGCCATCTTCGATCCCCATGCTGAGCGAGTCATCCACCAGCAGCCACACCGTGCTCTTCAGCCGTTCGCTGCGATCAATCACCAGCGTCGGCTGGAACAGAATCATCAGTGCCACGGCGAGCGCGCCGAGGCGCAGCGCCGTCAGCAACCGTCGCACGCCCGACGAAATCACCGCGCCCTCGCGCCGATATTCCCGCACGGCGTGCCAGACGAGGAACAACACCAGCGCCAGCGTCGCCAGCGACCACCATCCGCCCTCCGCCGCCGTCGGCAATCCGACCCAGCGGACCGAAAGATCCCCCCAGCGCGCACCCGCAAAGGCGTTTGAGTCAAGGCCGAGGAGGTAGGAGCCGAGCGCGTTCATGCCGAATGCGTAAACCTCCTCGCCAGCGTTTGCTCGACCACCAGCACCGCCAAGACGGCAATCAGGACGTATTTCCAGAATTCCTTGCTGCGGCCTTGCTCGCGCAAATCCAGTTCGGCGGTGGCCAGATTCGGCAGCAGGCGCACGGGAACGTCGGCGAGCACGGCGGCGATGGCAGTCGGGTCGGCCTTGGCGAGATCGCCTTCCGCCGGGTCCACGTTGCGGGCGAACAACGCGGTGCGCGGCTCGCCCTGGCCTTGCAGTGTCATCTCATAAATGCCCGCCCGGCCCGTGTTGGCGTAGCTCACCCGCATCTGTTCGGCCACCGGGCGCGGCGTCAGTCGCACTTCGGGCTGTTCGGGATGGCGCGGCGTTTTCAGCGTCACATTGCCGTCAATGAACTGCGGCTCCACCACCCGCTCGATCGGCGCGCCGACGCGCTGAGTCGGCCCGCGTTCCGGCGAGGACGCGCGGGAGAGATGGTTGAAGAGTTCCTGAACGAAGACCGGATAGCTCGGATTGGCTGGCCAGTCATGCCAGCGTGCGCCGGCGGTGGATGCGAAGACAAGGACGCGGCCGTTGCCGAAACGACGCTCGACGAGCGCGGGCGAGTTGGCACGGTCGGAGAAAGAGGCAAGGACGCTCTTGGCCGCAGATGCAAGTCGGCGGTCTTGTCCGACAGTCGCACCTGTCCGCTCACTTGCATCGGCGGCCACGAGTGGGATGAACGCCCGAACATGCACGCCGGCCAGCAACGCTGCCAGATCCCTCCCGAGCGTGGCTTGCAACGGATGCGCGCCCGGCTCGGCTTTGAGGCGGAAGAATTTCTCCGCGTTGTTCGGCTCGCCTTCAATGACGCCGAGTTTGCCGGGCAGCAAACCAGCGCCGTCTTTGAACAGAGCGGTATTATAGAAAGCGCGATCTACGCGGTCGCCGAGGAAAATGGCGAGACCGCCGCCGTTGCGGACGTAAGTCTCCAGTTCCGCAACCTTCTGCTGCGGCAGCGTGCCGACGTTGGCCAGCACAACCAGGTCACTCTTGTCAAATGCGGCGGCTGCGATCTCGCGCGTGGTCGTCCCCCGGAAGCCCTTGCGCGAAAAGAGGGTGGAGGCGGCCTCGATGATCTGCCGACGCCGCTCCACCCCGG
>JAOACV010000377.1:0-331 GCA_026417675.1 Verrucomicrobiia bacterium | reverse complement strand
GGCCGCCAGCCGCCGAGACCCTTGCCGCCGGGATCGAGCGCGGCGACGAGGTAGTCGGTCTCATTGACGTAAGGCTCCGGATCAGGCGCTCCGTTGACAATCAGCACCGGCACACCTTCGCGGACGTCGAGCGCCAGGTGAGCGGCGTTGTCAGGCAGCAGCGCGTCGGCGGGCAAAGTGACGGAGACGGCGGTGGGAATGGAGTGTTGGAGTGTTGGAGTGTTGGAGTGTTGGGGACGGAAGACGTAGGAGAAATCCAGCGTCGCGCTCTCGCCGGGGCCGAGCCGGTCGAGAAAGCGTGGCGGCAGGGCAGCCTCGCGTGTGGCAAAGG
>JAOACV010000376.1 GCA_026417675.1 Verrucomicrobiia bacterium | reverse complement strand
GCCATAGACCGCGCCGAGGAAGTGGGACTTGTTGATCGTGTCCGCCCCGCCTGCGCCGACCAACACGTTCTTGGTGTAGTTGGCCATGCCGATGACCTCGTGCGGCACGATCTGGCCGACGGAGAGGATCAAGTCGTAGCCGTCGAAGAGGAGGTTGCTGACCTCGACTCGCACGCTGTAGTCCACGCGGCCTTCCGACCATTCCTTGATCAGGCTGCCAGGGATGTCGCCAACGTGTCGGATGCCGTTGCGCCAGTCGTGGACTTTGAAACGCGCCAGCGGTATGGTGTCGCCGAACATCATGCGCAGTTGCGCCTCGGTCATCGGCGAGTGCGTTCCCAGCGCCGGCATGATGTCCACCTCGGCCGTCGGCGCGAGCATTTCGTAGAGCAGCCGGGTCAGTTCGCCCGCGTCGGAGTTCAGGCGCGTGTGGTCTGGCGGCAGCACGAGCACGCGGCGCAAACTTCTGCCGATGATTCTGAGCGCCTGCGCGAGCGCCGCGCGTTTGTCGGCGGTGTTGATGTTGTCATGGACGCCGCCACGTCCAAAGTAGGTCGCCATATCAAGTGTCCTTTGTCAGCCGTCACAAACCGCCGGGTTGCGCGAGCGATGCGCCTGGCGCTCATGACCGCAGGTTGAAGCTACCAAAACGCGGGCTGAAAACAAGCCGCCGGAAAGAACCCGGGGGTTCGTTGCCCCCAAAAAACGTGCTTGTGCAGACCGCCGACAGCGTTTAACAGATTAGGCCCAATTGCCGGCCCGGTGAGGCTCCCGAACGACCGCTCACGGCCCGCGCCGCCCGCGAAAGGCTCGCGGAGTGCGCGCCACGGCCCGCCGCGGGACGGCATGATAAGAAAGGAATCGCGGATGCAATCGGAGTTGTTGCCGCTGTTATACATTTTCCTGCTGGCGACGTTTGTTGGCTTGGAAGTCATCCGGCGCGTGTCGCCGCTGCTACACACGCCGCTGATGTCGCTGACCAACGCCATCTCGGCGATCGCAGTGGTCGGCTCCATCGTTATCGCTGGCAAGCAGGAAACCACCCTTAGCACGGTGCTCGGCACGGTGGCGGTGGCCGCCTCGATGATCAACATCGTCGGCGGCTACCTCATCACCTACCGGATGCTGCGGATGTTCAAGAAACGGGAGACCAAACAGCCATGAGCGAGCACGCGATTCACGTCCTCTACATGGCCTCGGCGGCCTGTTTCATCCTTGCGCTGAAGTGGCTTAGCGCGGTGCCCACCGCGCGTCGCGGCGTCATCACCGGGATCATCGGCATGTTGCTGGCCGTTGGCGGCACGTTGATGCTGCTGACACCGGAGGCGCAGGCGCACGGTTGGTTCCACACCTATCGCTGGATTCTCATTGCGTTCGTGGTCGGCGCGGCCATCGGCGTGCCGATGGCGATGATGCCCATGACGGCGGTGCCGCAACGGACGGCGCTCAGCCACGCCTTCGGCGCGCTGGCGGCGGGACTGGTCGGCACGGCGGAGTATTATCTGCGCACGCCCGATCTGGACCGCTTCACCATGGGCGCGCTGGGCGTGGAGATTATTCTCGGTTTCCTGACGTTTACGGCGAGCTTGATGGCGTTCGGCAAACTGCAGGAAATCCTTCCGACCCGCCCCATCGTTTATCGAATGCAGAACGTCGTGAACCTGTCGGTCTTCGCCGCGTCGGTGCTGATCGGCGCGTGGCTGGTGGCGCATCCGGGGCACACGGGTCTCTTTCTGGTGATGATCGCGCTGGCGCTGGTCTTCGGCGTCATGCTCATCATCCCCATCGGCGGCGCGGACATGCCGACGGTCATCGCCCTGCTGAACTCCTATGCGGGTCTGTCGGCCTGCGCGATGGGTTTCGTGCTCGACAACAAACTGCTCATCGTCGCCGGCGCGCTCGACGGCTCCTCCGGTCTCATCCTCTCCATCATCATGTGCAAGGCGATGAACCGTTCCTTCACCAACGTCCTCTTCGGCGGCTTCGGCCAGGTGCAAACCGGCGGCAAGGCCGAGCAGCGCACCGTTCGCAGCGCGTCGCCGGAGGAGGCCGCGGCGTTTTTGGAGGCGGCCAACTCGGTCATGGTCGTGCCCGGCTACGGCATGGCCGTCGCGCAGGCCCAACATCGCGTGCGCGACCTGTTCGACCAACTGACCAGCCGCGGCGTGGACGTGAAGTTCGCCATCCATCCCGTGGCGGGGCGCATGCCCGGCCACATGAACGTGTTGTTGGCCGAGGCGGAGATTCCCTACGACAAACTCGTGGAGATGGAGGACGCCAACATCGAGATGCCGCAGGTGGACGTGGCGCTCATCATCGGCGCCAACGACGTCACCAACCCGGCCGCGCGCGAGAAGAAAGACAGCCCCATCTACGGCATGCCCATCATTGACGTGGACAAGGCCCGCACCGTCATGGTCATCAAGCGCAGCATGAATCCGGGCTTCGCCGGCATTGACAACGACCTCTACTACTACGACAAGACCCTCATGCTCTTCGGCGACGCCAAAGACTTTGTCGGCAAGATAGTCAAGGTCCTCGAAGGCGGAACATCGTAGGAAGGACAGTACCGCGCGTTACGGACGCCAATGACGGGTTTGATTTTGGGTCGTGGCCGCGCCAGACTTTCGGTGCCCTGAGCGATAAGGAGTTGGTCATAGACGCGATCAAACGCTTGCCGGAAGACGCCGACCTGACACAGATGCGGGCGGAGATTGAGTTCCTCGCCGCCGTGCGACAAGGCGAACAGGAAGCGGATCGCGGCGAGGTTGTTGGCCGCGATCAAGCCAAAAAGAAATTTCGTCCTTGGATTACAAGATAGTCAGGACGCGCAGTGCCCGGTTCGACCTCCGCGAGATTGCTGAATTCATCTGCCGCGATAATCCCGCCGTTGGCCTCAAACTCGGTGACATTTTCTTCGCGAATGTGAAGCAGCTTCAGCAATTCCTGCGGTTGGACCGCGTTGTCTTGGAACGTGCCGAGCCCCACATGCGGGGGATGGCCGGACGCAAGCCGCGCTCGGACCCTAGTTCCCCCGTCGTCTGCGGACCCTTCAACTGGAAAGGGCTCCTTCTGGTAACAATCTTTTTGGCGCAAATCGCCGGTCATCGGCCTAGCAAATCCTTCTGGACACAACAAACTCTCAAGGCCAAAACTTTGTCATGCCGCAATCAACGCAACTGAATGCCGTGTTGTCGGTGCATGAGGCGAACCCGGATTCGACGCGAACGGGGTTGTCGGTAGAGGACATCCGGCGCGATTTCGCCGAAAACCTCTTCTTCGCGCAAGGCCGTCATCCGGCCACCGCAACGCGCAACGACCTCTACATGGCGCTGGCCTACACGGTGCGCGACCGGCTGCTGGACCGGGGCGTGCACTGCATCGAGGCGTATCAGCATCACAACGTCAAGTTCGTCGCCTACCTGTCGGCGGAGTTCCTCATCGGCCCGCGGCTCGGCACGAATCTGCACAGCCTGGGCATCTACGAGGCGACGCGCGAGGCGTTGAAAACCTTCGGCATCGCGCTCGAAGATCTGCTCGATCACGAGGAGGAGCCGGGCTTGGGCAGCGGCGGTCTGGGCCGGCTGGCGGCGTGTTACTTGGAGTCGCTGGCGTCGCTCCAGGTGCCCGCCATCGGCTACGGCATCCGTTACGAGTTCGGCATTTTCGACCAACTCATCCGCGACGGCTGGCAGGTGGAGACGAGCGACAAATGGTTGCGGCTCGGCAACCCGTGGGAAATCGCGCGGCCGGAGCGCAGTTACGACGTGCCGTTCGGCGGCCGCACGGAGCCGTATTGGGACGAGCAGGGCCGTTACCG
>JAOACV010000375.1 GCA_026417675.1 Verrucomicrobiia bacterium | reverse complement strand
GGGGTAATGGAGTGTGGCAGTGAGGGGGGCTGTTGCATTACTCCATCACTCCGCCACGCAATTACTTCGTTGAAATGCGCACCGTCACGGGCACGCCGACGGGCAACTCGCTCGCCTCCGGCTCGATCAGGTCCACCTTCGCGGCGAACACCAGACGTTCCCGCTCGCGTTCGGTCAGCGCATAGAACGGCGTGAAACTGGCCTCGCTGGCCACGGTTCGAACCCGGGCCTTGAACTCGCGGGCGACACCGTCCACTTTCGCGACGCCTTCGACGCCCGGCTTGATGATCGCCTTGACCCGCTCCGGCACGAACACGCGCGCGAAGGGCCGATCCGCGGCGCGCAAGGTGGCCACACTGACGCCCTGGAGGACGCGTTCGCCGGGCCGAAAGGGCAGCGTGCTGACGCTGCAATCGCATGGCGCCTTGATGGAGAGTTGTCCCAGCCGCACCTGCGCCTCGCGCAGGCGCGCGCTGGCGGCCTCGACGGCGGCGCGTTGGGCGCGGATTTGCTCGCCGCGATAGCCGGTCTCTTGCAGTCGCAACGCTTCGGCGGCCCGGCGCTTTTCGGCTTCGGCGGCGTCAAGGCTGGCTTTCGCCGAGTCAAAACGGGATTGAGCCTCGATGGTCTGGGTGGCGAGCGTCTTGGCGCGCTGAAACTCGACGGCGGCCAGCTCCGCCTTGGCGACGGCGGCCTGGTGGGCTGCGCGGGCCTGCGCGATCTCCTCGGTGCGGAATCCAGCCTCCAATTCGTCCAGCCGCGCCTTCTCAGCGTCGCGGGTGGATTGCAGCGCGGCGATTTCCTCCTTGAGCCGCGCGTCGTCGAGCCGCGCGATAAGCGCCCCTGCGGCGACCTTTTGTCCCTCCTGCACAGGCAGTTCGACCAACGTTTCGGTGATCGGCGCGAGCATCTCCAGCCGATCGCGCTCGACCGTGCCAACCATGACGATGGCGTCGTCCGGCGGGCGCTGGCCGCAGCCGGCCATCCATGCGATGAAGACGCCGGCGGGAACAGAAATCCGGAGGATGCGCGCGTGTGCCACGACAGCTAGTGTTTTGGATTCGCGCCTGCTTGTCAAGGCGCGGCGCCAGCACCGCTCGCGTGAATCCGCGGCGGCGGACAGCGACGCGACCGGACACCCAAGACGGGCTTTTCTGCCGGCCGCAGGCGGGGCATATTGGGCCGCGGCCCGCCGAGGTGGCGGTCTGCAGGTCCCGGAAGAACGAGGGAATGCGCCGCAAGGCGGCCTCGTCTTCTCGTCGCGCAGGATTGATTTATGGACACAACCGACCCGGCGCTGGTGGCGCGGGCGCGCAATGGAGATGTTGAGGCGTTCGGCGAGTTGTTTCACGGAACGCAGCGACGCATCTACAACTTTGTCCGGCACATGATCGCGAGACCCGAAGACGCTGCCGACCTCACGCAGAAGGTTTATGTCCGCGCGTGGCAATCGCTCCGGAACCTCCGGGCCGACGGCGCTTTCCTGGTCTGGCTGCACCGCATCGCGCTCAACATCGTCCGCGACTCCCGCAAACGCGCCCCGGAGCCTACCGTGCCGCTCGACAGCGCGCCGAACGGCGACGAATCGCCGCGCGTGATGGACATTCCCGATTGGTCGCAAGACCCGGAGCGAATCGTCCTGACGCGCGAGACGCAGGAGTTTGTCCGCCGCGCCGTCGCCGCGCTGCCGGACATCCACCGCGAGGTCGTGGCCCTGCATCATCTCGAAGGCATGGAGGTCGCGCAAATCGCCGAAGTGCTGGGCATCTCGCACGGCACGGTGCTCTCGCGGCTCGCGCGCGCAAGAGAGAACCTGAGGCGAAAACTGGACCCGATTCTCAAAGAGGGAACGCCATGAAATCATGCAAGGACATCCAAGCTCAACTGGCCGATTACGTCGTCGGCGCGCTGACGGACGCTCAACGCGCCGAGATCGAGCGCCATATCCGCGACTGCGCCGCCTGCGCCCGCGAACGGCTCGCCCTCGAGCGGACCGGCGCGTTGCTCAACGCGCTGCGCCCGCAGGAAACGCCCGCCCAACTCTGGGACGCGGTTCGTAACGTTATCGAGTCAGAGCAACGTCGTCCGTGGCTGGAACGGCTGCGCGAGGCATTCGCATTTCCGCGTCCGGCCTATGTCGCCGGGGCGGCCGTGTTGGCGCTGGCGGCCGGACTGTATCTGATGGTGCTGCGCCCGCCGCCGCCGGCCGGCGCGGAAACCGACAACTACATCGAGCAACACGGCCTGATGGCGTGGAACGATCCGTTGAGCGACAAGGCCGCTCTCGGCGTGATGCTCGCCCAGGCCGCCGCGCCGCAGGAGACACCATGAGCCGGCTGACCTTATCAGCACGTCTCACAACTGTTGGAGGAGAACGGACGTGGAAATCCCTTCGACGTTGGGCGCATTCGCCAAGTAGAACGGACTTCCAAGTCCGTTCCCGCGGCGCCATTTCAAACGTTGCGACGACTTCAGGCAAACGGAAATACGTGGCATCTCTCGCCGCGGTGCTCGTTGCGTTCGCCACCGCTTCTGGCGCCACACCCGCGGAACGCCTCCGCGCCGCGCACGCGGCGGAGAACCAGCTCACTTTTCGCGGCCGCCTCAACACCGCGACCTTCGCCGGCAGCGCATCGGTGTCGTCCGAGGTCGTGATTTATCGCAAACCGGGCTGCTGCCGGCTGGAATATCAATCCCCCGCCTTGAGAGGGCTGGTGATGATTGAGAACGGCGACCGCTTCATCCGGCTGAATCCCGATCAGAAAACTGCCTATGTGGGCTTCGCACGGCGCGAGCCGGGCCGGCTGGAACTGTTGCTAAAGAATTACACCGTGGCCAGCGAAGGGGTCGAACCGCTCATGGGCCAGCCGGCGGATGTGCTGACCGTTCGCCACGCGCGGGCCGGACATCCCTCCAAGAAGATCTGGGTGCACCGCGAGACAAGTTTGATCCTGCGGTCGGAGTATTACAGCAGCGACGGCGCACTCGCGTCGCGGACGGTCTATTCGGAGATCGAATGGAATCCGCGTCTCGACGACCGCCTCTTTGAAATCCCCGCCGAGTGGAAACAAATCACCCTCGAAGACGATTCCGCCTCCCGGTGGGATCGAACGACGTTGGCCAAGGAAGCCGGGTTCACGTTGAGGGAGCCGGCCCACCTGCCAGAGGGCTACGTGTTCGATGGGTTCAAAGTCTGTCGTTGCCGCTCCGGCGTTGTGTGTGTGCAAATGCGCTACGCCGACGGGTTGAACAGCTTTTCCATCTTTGAGCGATTCAGCCGGTGCCCCGGCCGCTGCTGCGGCCCAGGCCACGGAAAAGGATGGCGCTGGCGCCAAGGCTCCCAAGGCGGTTGCGAACTGCTCGCCTGCCAGCCGGGCCGCGTGCTCACGCGCGATCTCGACGGGCTGACCTGCATCTTCGTTGGCGACCTGCCGGAAGAAGAAATGACCAGGATCGCCAACAGTTTGAAGTGACACCCTGCGCGTCCCCAAAGGATTCCTCTGCGGACGTTGTTTGAGCGGCATGCCACATCTGGCGCGTGCGTCCGTCTTGGGAGGGCAAGAACAATCGCCGGGGGCATCGGGTTTGGGAAGTCCCGCCAAGTTTGCCAGCTTCGACTTGCGACGTCACCGGATGACTGTCGCGACACAACACTGGCGGTCCGGGGCATTGTTCGGTATAAAAGAGACCTTCGCGCTGGATGGCGCGCAGGATAACGATGAAAAGTATTCGGACGTTCAATGTCGTGGCCAACCTGCCCGAGGAGTTGAAGGGGCTGCGGGAACTCTGTCTCTTATACACATCTCCGAGCCCACGAGACC
>JAOACV010000374.1 GCA_026417675.1 Verrucomicrobiia bacterium | reverse complement strand
CGGCAGCCCCATGCGCTGCCCGGCGCGCTGCATCAACGCGTGCGAGCGCGTCACCGGCTCGCGGTTTTGCAGCACATTTTCCAGCTCGCTGTCGTGATCGAAACGGGCTTCGTGCTCGTGACCATGCTTGGGATTGTGGTGACTTGGTGCGTTCATCGTTCCGCCAATCAATCTATCAGTTCCGGGAGGCTTTGAGAATCCATCCTTTCTTACGGGCCGGCGACCACCCGGTTCTTTAGCACGCCGACGCCCTCGACCTCCACCTCGCAGACATCGCCCGGTTTGATCGGCCCCGTTGTGCCCGGCGTCCCGGTGTAAATCAGGTCGCCCGGCATCAGCGTGACGTGCCGGCTGATGAAGCTGACCACCGTGGCGACGTCATGGATCAGGTCCCGGGTGCTTTGCTGTTGTTTGATTTCGCCGTTGTGGCGCAGCGTCACAAGCAGATCGTCGTAGTTCAGTCCGGTGACGACGAACGGTCCGCACGGGCCGAAAGTATCGCAGCCTTTGGCCCGCCACCATTGCACGTCGTCTTTCTGCCAATCGCGCGCGCTGATGTCGTTGCCGCAGGTCACGCCGAAGCCGTAATCGAGCGCCTTCTCTTTCGGCACGTTCTTCGCGCGCTTGCCGATGACCAGCACCGTCTCGGCCTCGTAATGCACGTTGGTTGTGCCCCTCGGCAGAACGATGTCCGCGCCCGACGGCAACAGCGCCGACGGCGGTTTGAAGAACAACTGCGGGATCGCAAATTTCGGGTCCACGACCTGGTCGGGATGATGGCTGCGATAGTTTCCGGCCATACAAAGAACCTTGCCTGGCGTCACCGGCACCAACAGTCTGACGGCAGACAGGGCGTGCGTTTTGCCGGTGAGTTTCCACGCGCCAAAAATGCTGCCGGCGATTTCCTGAACGGTGCCGCCTTCGACCTTGCCAAAGGCCGTCGTCTTGCCGGCTTGGAACCTGCAAAACTTCGTCACCTTCGGCTCCGCCGCCGCCACCACTATGGCCGACAGCAACAGGCCCGCAGCCAGAGTCAGTGCGATGACTGCTTTCTGGCTGCCCAAAGCTGCGGCAACGTCCGGAGTGGCTCGCGTTCCCCGGACGCGATCCCGCCGTGTCACACAAATCATCATCGCGTTCCGAGAACGCGCTCCACCTGAAATGGCCAAACCAGTTGGGACGTGGTCATGTTGGTTCATGGTTGCTCCTCTTGTTTTGGTGTCACAGCTTGCGCCGTCGTAAACCGGATGTCCACCTTGATATCTTCGTCAGCCGCTATCCCGATGCCTTCAGCGTAGAGCCAACCCGCAGGCTGTGTATAGGTCAGCGCATGAATCTTCGACGAACACTTGCGCCCGTCGGCCAGCTCCAGTTCGATCCAGAACCGGCGCACTTTGAAGCTGTCGCCGGCAGGGTTGTGAATCTTGAAGAGGTTTGTCCTGTCGAGCGTCGCGATGGCCGCGGGCGGCAGCGGGATGGGGACGACCGGTGCCCAGACGCCTTGGGCCTCGTTGCCATGCGTCGCAGGCAACTCGCCGATGGGGACGCCGTTAAGCGAGCCATGCGAGACGTAGCTGCCGCCATGCTGAAGGCCGATGCCTTCGAAGTGCAGCCACCCGCGCTTCGCGGCGCGGAGTTCGGCAACGGTGACTTTCGCGGCCGGATGCGGCCCCGGCTCGTGGCGCAACGGTGCGGCGCGGTCGTGCCGCGTCGTCTTCAAGATCGGCTCGCGGCTCTCGATGCGCAAGTTGGCCCAGCACGCCCAGTCGCCGCTGGAGTTGTTCGACGGACCAACGTCGCTGATGAGTTTGAGACGGATTGTCTTTCCGGCCCAACGCGACAGGTCGGCTTCGAGCGGCGTCCACGCGTGCTCGGCCCATTGTTTCTCCGCGACGACCGTTTCCTTGCCGTGCGGCTCGACGACCGCGACGCGGAACAACACCCCGTCGCCGCGGTCGCTGCCGTCGCGCTTGCCGATGTCGCACCGGAACGCCGCGGCTGGCTCGCGCGGCAACGTCACCGGCGCATAGAGCGCGAAGGCGGACCCGACGCCGCCCTGATAGGGCGGATGCATGAAGAGACCCTGCTTGGTCTCGTTGCCGCAGGTCATGTGGCTCTCGGCATGAACGCTGGCGCCGGACCTGCCGTCGAGACCGGACGGCGCGGCATTGCGCAAGCGCTGGCCCGTCTCGTGTTCCGCCGGCATCGGCGCGACGAGCTGGAAGGATTCTTCCGTCAACAGCCACCATCTCTGCTCGCGGCGAAGTTCGCCAGCCACGACGCGCAGTGCCAACTCGCGGGACTCCTCGATGGCGGGCCGCTTGAAATCAAACGTCAACCGCGCGGGCAGTGCCGGCGCGAGTTTGACGATCTGGCGAGCGTTGCCCACGGTGACCTCCGCATCAACAGGCGCCGGAATGTGTGGCAACAGTTGAAGTTGCAGTGAACCGTCCAGCGTCAAGCGCGCATCGGCCAGCGGCACGACGGTGAAATCAATCCACGCGCCCTCGAACGGCTGCCACAGCCGCGCGCCCGGTTTCGCGTCGCATGGCACGCGGAACTCGTGCTGCTCGCGGCCGCGCACGACGACGGTTTCGCCCGGCACGACCTCGCTGCGCGGACAAGCAAGCGCGACCTCCGGTTTCCCCGCGGGCCTCAACACATAGCTGAACGCGTTGGTCTGTGGCGTGACATAGACCAAACTGCGGCTGAAGCGAGTCTCCGCAGGTCCGATCTCCTTGCCTTCCTTGTCCAGCGCGACCGCGGCGGCTGTCTTGCCGCCGAGCGAAACGCCGAACGAGGCGCACCGGCCGACGGGAATGACCTCCATCGAGCCGTCGCGGCGCTTGTGCACGATGAGTTGTCCGTCGGTCGCAGCTTTCGCAAAACGCGTGAACGTGCCGCGCCCGTCGGCGTAGATGTAGGCCGGCGAGTCCACATAATCGGCGCGATGCCCCTCCACAATAGCGCTGAAAGCCAGCAGCTTGCCGTCGGCGCTTTTCGCGAACCAGCCGTTCGGCGGCAACTCGGCGTCGGCGGTGCGCCAGGTCTCGCTGGGATGGCCGTTGACGACCACGCGCAGGCCGTTGGCGTAGCGCGTGGCGACCTGCGAACGGCGGAATGCGCCGCTGGCGACGGCGGCGCTCACGTCGAGCAGCTTCCCGGTTTCATCCGCGTAGCGGATGTCGGCGGCGGTCTGCTGCGCGTAGGCGGCGTGGATCTGTTGCAACGCAAAGTAGCTTCGCACGGCGTTCTGGATGCCGCCCTCCACCACGAGGAAACCGGTATGGCCGAATGCCAGCGTCGCGGCGAGAAAGCGGTCGAGGTGTGCATCGCGCTCGTCCGGCGTCTTGCCGAGATTCTCCTCGCGACCGTAGAACATGCCGGGGTTGCCCATGCCGAAGTTGCAGCAGAGCGGGTGCAGTTTGCGCAAGTCGAAGTCCACCAACCAGGGGTTCACCGGCAGCTTGGCGGCCTGGTCCTGGCCGTAGTTGCCGTCGGTGAGGCCACAGTAGAACCAATGATGGTTGCCCTCGCTATAGACCGGCCCGTTCCAAGTCGCCTTCTGGTGCAGCATGATCTCGCCGTAAGCGTAGAGCGTCGCCGCAAACGTGCCCGCGCCCGGCACGCGCGCGTCGTAGTCCACGTAGCTCCACGGCGTCACGGCGGTATGCACGTCGCAGTAGGCGGTCGAGAGTTTGAACTTTTGCTGGATGATCGGCGCGAGCCGCGCCTCAAACTCGACAGCGCGCGCCGGCTTCGGGTTGTAGCAACGCGCCCACGCCGTGCGCCAGTTGCCGTTGGGCAGCCGCGTGACCATGTCCTCGTCCCAGAACTCGTTGACC
>JAOACV010000373.1 GCA_026417675.1 Verrucomicrobiia bacterium | reverse complement strand
GTCGGGAATCGAATCAGAAAGGCGCCATTATCACCGGCATCGGGACAGGCCCCTGCGACGTCGGACGTTTCTGACGGTGATGGCCATCACGGCGTTGTCGTGTCTGCTGGTGGCGGCCGGCATCGTTTTCATTTTCAATTCTTTCCAAGGAGGCGCGGTGGCACCGCTAGCGGCGTCGTCGCGCGCAGGGCTGGCAATGTCCCCATCGGGGCCGGAGCAGAACAAGCTGACTCCGCTCGAGAGCCAGGAGCTGGCGGTGTTAATCATTCAGGCGTTCCGCAGGTTGCCGGCCGCGGAGAACGAGGAAGCCAGCATGATCTTCGCGAAGATCAACCAGAAACAGCCCACGACGCAGGAACAACTGGCGCGTTTCTACGCCCTCTTTCAGAAAGGAGTCAACCAACTGCCCGCGCACGAGGGCCAGCGGCTTGCCATGCTGCTGAAGAAAACGATGCCGCCCATGACGGTCAGCCAGTGACGCGACGCGCGGCTCACTCCGGCAACGGTTTGCCTTTCGTCTCCTGTGCAAACCAGATGAGCACCATGCCGATCAGATAGACCAGCGTCACCACGGCGCTGGCCTGCGCGTAACTGCCGCCGTAGTAACCCACCAATTGGCCCTGGGTCAACGCCCCCACCGCGGCCAGGATGCGGCCCGCGTTGTAGCTTAGTCCCT
Organism: Verrucomicrobiia bacterium; assembly: GCA_026417675.1. GTDB lineage: Bacteria > Verrucomicrobiota > Verrucomicrobiia > CAIQCK01 > CAIQCK01 > JAOACV01. The sequence goes on along the minus strand of JAOACV010000373.1, from coordinate 3,173 downwards.
GACCCGTGGCCCGCGCTCGCGTGGGGAACAACTCCGGCAGATAGAGCGGCAGCCAGCCGTAGAACGCCGCTGTCGCCGCGCCGACCAGGAAGGCCCCGGCGATGAAAGCCGCGCCGTATTCGGTGACCGTGCGATACAGCACCCCGCAGAAGACCAGCGACGCGGCGCACAAGCTGAAATACGCGACGCGCCGCCCCATCCACGCACCAATGAGGGGACCGATGAGGCAACCGATGATGGCGCCCACCGACATTACGAACATCGTGATCCCCTTGACCTCCGGCATCTGCTTGCCCACCATCTGGTCGGCCCACAACGGCATCCATTGCGCCGAACCCCACGTGCCAATCAATGCGACCGACGAAAACGCGATGGCCAGCAGCGTGGTCTTCCACAGATCGCGGCCAAACACCTCGCGCAGCGGGTGCGTGTGTTTCGGACCGGCCTTCCTGACCGACTCCTTCCACCTTTGCGACTCCGGCACCATCGTCACAATGAACAGCGCCAGCAGCGCCGGCGCCGCGCCTGCCAGCATCACCCAGCGCCACGAATCGGGCCGCACGGGAAACACCCAGGTCACCAGGCCGATGAGCGCGTAGCCGCAGTTGGCGGCCATGCCGATCACGCCGGCCATGAGCGGCCGTTTGCTTTCCGGCCAGCATTCCATCACTAGCGCCACGCCCAGGGACCACTCGCCCCCCATACCCAGCGCCGCGACGAACCGGAACACCAGTAGGTGCCAGGCGGCGGTGGCGAAGTAACACACACCGGTGCAGAGCGAATAGGCCAGAATGCTCAGCGTCATCGCGCGCACGCGGCCGATCTTGTCGCCCAGCCATCCAAACACCAGCCCGCCCAGAGCCGCGCCGATGAGAAATCCCGCCGTGATAAAACTCATCCACAACCCGACGCCCTCATCCGCTGGCGAGGCGAGCAGGTCCTGCAATGCCGGCCGCGCCACCACGGGAAACATGCCCATCTCCAGTCCGTCGAACATCCAGCCCAGAAACGCTGCGATCAGGGCCATCCACTGCGCGCGTCGAACGTTGTCGTTTGCCGTCGAAGTCATAAGTCTCTCCTTGAGCGTTGTGCCTCAGTAGAGGCGGGCTGTGGCCGGAGGGCAAGCGACAAACAACGTGCAAACGGCGTTTGGGCGCGTCCCAAACGGGTTGTCCAATACTCGTCCAGTTTCCAGACAATACTTGCCCCCAAGGGGCCTAGGCTGGGGGATTGCTGAACAGAAAACGGCTTGGCCTGCGCGGTGCTCAAAAACAGGCGGCATTATGACTCAACCGAAAATCAAAGAAAGGGCGTTGGCGATCATGTGTGGGTGTCCTTGGAAAGCTACTACGGGAGCTGTGATTTTGGGTTGTGTCATCGGCTTGATGTCGTCCGACGCGGCGGACCAGTTGGCCATGAACGATCAGGGGACCTTGACCGTCACCTCGCCCCAGCGGATCGCGCCCCTGTCGAACGAGGATTCCTCCGTCCGCAGAATCCAGGGTGTGGTTCGTGAGGAGGTCGTCAGAGAGGCGCAACAGGTTTTTCAAGAGGGCGGGACGTTTTACATCTACCGGGACAGCAACGAAACATTGCGCGGCCAAGGCTCCGTTAGCGGGACGGTTCGCTATGTGAAAAACCCCGGCGCCTCTCACGAGGCGGTGAAGATCTACTCCTACATCGTGACCCGCGGCATCTATGGCGAGAAGCGCCGCTTCGGCGTGGCGGGGGAGACCACCGCCTGCGCCGATACCAGCGGCGAACTGAGTCTGAACTTCAAGGGCAAGTTCCGCTCGGCCATTAGCCACACCACCACCTCGGTTTCCGGCAAGGCGATGTTGCACGTGGTCCTGGTGCCTGCCGATGCCGACACCCGCAAGTTTGGCCTCGGCTGCACCATTCCGGCGATCAGCAACGAGTTGCTCATCCCAATTGACTTTTAGCAGTCTCGCGAAAAAAGCCCCATCCATCGGCCTTCGGGCTTGCGTTGCTTGTCGCCGGCCGTAGTATTGCGCCCCAGTGGATCATGTTGGCCGGTCGCGAGCTGTTCCCGTCGTTCGCGCTGCTCCTGATGTGGGGGAGCGTCCTCGCGCCTGTCTGGTCGCAGGAAACCGCCGGCAAACACTCCACCCCGGCAACTTCGTCCTTCCGTGGCACGGCCAACAAGACAATCGTTCGGGCTGTGGCGGAACTGCAAGAAAGCGCCGCCTCAAATAGCGCGGCTGCCGCGTCAGCCAAATCCTCCAAGTCCGACGCGCGGTCGCGAGACGAATGCGGAGCTATGGACGACAGCTCGCTGGCGGCGGTGGAGGAAGCGGCCGTGCCCCGCCAAATCGCGGCCCAAGCCAGGGAGTTCTTCGAACGGGGAGCCTCATTCTACATCTACACCAACAACGGCGACGTGTGGCGAGGCCGGGGCGCGGTTGAAGGCAAGATTCGCTACGTTAAGAACCCCGAAAGCCCGCACGAGTCGGTGAAGGCTTACGCTTTCACCGAGGGCACGGGCCTATACGGCGAGCGGCGGCGGTTCGGTTCGTTCTGCGAACCCCGTCCCGTCGCGGGCGCGAATGGCGAAATCCGCGTGACCTACAATGGCGTGCGCCGAAGCAGTTCCAAGTTCCATGTGACGGTCACAACGTTGTGGGGCAAGGCGTTGCTGCACGTCGTGCTCTACCCCGGCGACCTCAACACCAGAGCCACGCGAAACGGCCTGCCCGGCGGCTTCATCAGCAACGAACTGGTCATCCCGATCGAATTCTGATCGTGGGCGCCTAATCCCCGTTGCCTCGCGCCGCTGCGGCAAGCTATAAAGCACACGCCGTGTCGGAATCCGAAAGCCTTCCCGCGCCGCCGCCGTCCGCCATGACCGCCGCGCCCACGCGCGCGCGTTACGTGGTGCTTGGTTTCACCGTCGTGCTGGCGGCCATCGCTTACCTTGACCGCGTTTGCATCTCTACTGCGGCCACCCATATCAAAGGCGATCTGCGCCTTGACGATGCGCAAATGGGCTACGTGTATAGCGCGTTCACGCTGGCCTACGCGTTGTGCGAGGTGCCCAGCGGCTGGCTTGCCGACCGGTTCGGCGCGCGGCTGATGCTCACACGGATCGTGCTCTGGTGGTCGTTGATGACCGCCGCGACCGGCTGGGTCGGCGGGTTTGCGTCGCTGTTTGT
>JAOACV010000372.1 GCA_026417675.1 Verrucomicrobiia bacterium | reverse complement strand
TCGCTCGTCGGCAGCGTCAGATGTTTATAAGAGACAGCGTCTATCTCGGCGGCGCTCTTGAAGCCGATGACGACCGCATGAATCTCCGGCTGGGCCATGACGAAGCGGATCGCCTTCTCGCGGTCCTCGGCGTTGGTGAAGTCGCCGTTGCCGATGAGTTTCATGCCGATGACGCCGTGGCCCTTGGCGTGCATTTTCTTGATCTCCGTCATCACCGGGCCGACGCGGGAGCCGTCGCTCTTGGCGTTCCAAGTTTCCTCCGGCGTGTCCATGACGTGGCCCTGCGGGTTGATACGCACCAGATGCACCTCAGTCCAGTCGGAGGCGGCGCCGCATTGTAGCGCGGGCAGGCTGTGGCAGGAGACGCCCTTGGCGCGAATCCACTTCCGCGACTTGGCCTCGTCGAAGGCGTCCATCATCCGCTTCATGGCGTCGGTCCAGCCAGCCTTGACCATGCAGTGGATAAGCACGGAATCGAGGTAGTCGGTGTTATAGACCTTGCGGTGCCTGTCAATCGCCGCAAGCGCGTCCTCGGTCTTGCCGGGGATCTTGGTCTGGAGGAAAATCTTCTCGCGCGGCAGCCCCTTAATCGCCTCGCCGATCCATTCGAACGTGCGATAGCTCTGCGCGCAGTCAATGTAGGTGATCCCGCGGTCGTAGGCGTAGCGGATGAGTTTGTTAAACGCCTCCTGGCCGAGATTGTGCTGGACCCGCCCGCTGTTGCTGCCCGCGCCGAAACCGAGCCGGCTGATCTTCAGGCCGGTCCTGCCGAGTTCGACGATGTCGGTGGCGGTGCGTTTGGGCGCGGCTGCGGCGGCCAGGGACGGCGTGAAAATCGCCGCGCCGGTGAAAGTGGTGGTGAGTCGGATGAACTGGCGGCGGTTGATGCGGTTAGGGTTCATGGGTGTTTTCGTTGGGTTGTGTCAATCTTTGCGGCGCAGCGCGGGGCTTGACTCGGTCGTGAATTCAGCATCCTTCACGCGCGAAGCTTATACTCGTGAGAATGCCGGGTCAAACTCGCGCTGCATTATTGGCGCAACCACGGCAGCATTCTGGCCCGGAACTGGTCGTCATAATTGAACAACACCCAGCCGTCCGCGCCGCCTCGGCGGGCGAGCGAGATTTGTTGGAGCAGCTCCTGCCCGCTGCCGAGCCTGTAAGCGCCGATGCCGACGTAGAGGGGGATGCGGTTGCGGACTTGCGCGCGCTGGTCGGCGAGCCGTTTGCTGAACGTTGCCGGGTCAGTGACGTAGTTCATCGGGCAGACGAAATCCAGATAACGGTGGTCCACCCACGCCTTCCAGTTCTGGCCGTAGTCGCGCCGGCCCACGGCCACGTCGGACCAGACCGCGCCGGAGATTTTCATGGACGGACGCGCCTGACGCACCGCGGCGCTGATGTCGCCGGCCAACCGCGTGATGATTTGCTCGCGCCAGTGCTGGTATTGCGCGGCGAACCGCCCGCCCTTGATCACGTCGGCCGGCCAGGAGCGGACGGCGCAGCGGGTGTCGCGCGCAAACCGTTTCTTGCAGTTGGCGCAACAGCACGGATCGGTCTCCGGCCAGCGGATGTAGTCCAGTTGAACGCCATCGAAGGCGTAGCGCGTGGCCAGTTCGGTCATGGCGCGCGTCTCCTGCTGGCGGTTCCAGTCATGCGAGGGGCACAACACGGGAACGCCATACGAAGGCCGCCGCACGCGGCCGGAACGGTTGAGCTGGACACGCCCCTCGCGTATCGCGCGCTCCTGACGGTCCACGGGCGCGTCTTTCATCTGGAAACAGACGTGCCAAGCGTGAACTTGAATGCCGTAGGGCCGCGCGGCCGCCAGGCAGAGCGCCGGCTCGTCGCGCCCCGCATGGTAGCTGCCCGGCAACACCTGGCTGGGGTAGTAAGCCGCGCCGCCGGTGGAGAACTTGACGAAGATGGCGTTAAGCTTCGCCGCGTGAAGTTCCGACATGACGCGCCGCCAATCCACCCCGCGCGGGTCGTGCAGCCAGATACCGCGCAGTTCGCGTCGTGGCGCGGCGGCCACAGCCGGTGTCGGGACGGGCGTCACGGTCTGCGGGGTTGCAGTCACAGGCGCAACGGCGTTCGCCCGCGCGGTTGGCTGGGGCGCGCTTGGAGGCGCGCAACCAGCCGGCCAGAGGGTCAGTAACGCAACGACAACTATGGGCGCAACAAGTCGAAGAGAGGACATGAAATGGCGCTGGCACTATAATGCGACAAGCCTTTTTCTCCAAGCGCCAGAAACTTTTTGAGGCCGGCGCGTTTCTTATGTTAGCCTTGCGCTGAGTTGTGAAAACGAAACTGGTTTTCTCGCTGTTGTTGCTGACTGCTGCCGGCGGAGGCGGCTGGTGGTGGTATAGCCGCGCCGCGACGGAGAAGGCCGTCAATTATGAAACCGCGCCGGTGACGCGCGGCAACATCGTGGTCACCGTGAACGCCACCGGCACCCTGAACCCGATCACCACCGTTCTGGTCGGCAGCCAGGTCAGCGGCCGGATCGAGAAGCTGTTTGCCGACTACAACTCGCAGGTGAAGGCCGGCCAAGTCGTCGCGCAACTGGAGCAATCCACCTTCACCAGCAAGGTGCGCCAGAACGAGGCGGGTCTGGCGCGCGCGAAGGCCAACGTCGCGCTCGCGAAAGCCAATCTGGAGCGTCAGCGCCAGCTCATGGCCAGCAGGCTCATCAGCCAGGCCGAGCTGGACGACGCGCAGGCCAAATACGATCAGGCCGTCGCGGACCAGATGCAGGCCCAGGCGACGCTCGACGCGGCCAGAGTGGACTTGGAGCACACCACCATTTTCTCGCCCGTGGACGGCATCGTGCTGGCGCGCAGCGTGGACGTGGGCCAGACGGTGGCCGCGACGCTCCAGTCGCCAACGCTGTTCACCATCGCGGCCGACCTGACCAAGATGCAGATCAACGCGAGCGTGGACGAAGCCGACATTGGCCAGGTGCAGGTCGGCCAGACAGTAAACTTCACGGTGGACGCCTATCCCGATCTCGCCTTTCAGGGCAAGGTCACGCAGGTCCGCAATTCGCCCATCATTGTGCAGAACGTCGTCACCTATGACACGATCATCAGCGTGGACAATTCGGAGTTGAAACTGAAGCCGGGCATGACCGCCAACGTGATGATCGAGGTCGCCTCGCGCGAAAACGCGCTGCGCGTGCCCAACGCCGCGCTCCGGTTCAAACTCCCGGAGGCCGGCGGCGCGGGCGGAGCCGAGAAACGGACGCCCGGCTCGTTCGCCGGCGCCAAGGGCGGCGGTGGCGGCGGTGAGGGTTGGAAGAAAGGCGGCCCGCGCAAACGGACGGGCCAACAGGTCTATATCTTGGTCAATGACAAACCCAAGGCCGTGGCCGTGAAGACGGGTTTGACCGACGGCGCCTACACCGAAATCCTCGACGGCCTTCAGGAGAACGACAAGGTCATCGTGGCCGTCGTCACGCCGCGCAACAGCGGCACTCAGACGACGGTCAATCCCTTCAGCGGTCCGCGGTTGCCCGGCCCCGGTCGCGGCGGTTTCAGGTAATCCGCGTCGTGAGCATGGTTGCGCCAGCGTCCTCATCCCCGGCCGCGCCGCTCATCGAGATCAAGGACCTGCAAAAGGTCTATCGCATGGGCGACGTGAGCGTGCATGCCCTGCGCGGCGTCTCCCTCCAGGTGCAGCGCGGCGAGTTTGTGGCCATCATGGGCGCCAGCGGCTCCGGCAAGTCCACCTTCATGAATCTCGTCGGCTGTCTGGACCGTCCCACGGCCGGTCACTACGCGCTCGAAGGCATCGAGACCAGTTCGCTCAGTCGCGACCGGCTCGCCGAGGTGCGCAACCGCAAGATCGGCT
>JAOACV010000371.1 GCA_026417675.1 Verrucomicrobiia bacterium | reverse complement strand
TGTTCGCACTGATAACAGAACATGGTTTCTTTCCTTCGTCGTTCATTGGTTGCGCCCGCGGCCTCAACACGCCGCAAGCAGGTTTAATGGCTCAAACGATGGCCCATCTCCCCGCGCGGCGTATTGACGCGTGTCAACAAAAGCCGTTGGCCGCGTGCCCCCCACGCGGCGATCATACATGATGGTTTCTACTCCGCTTCACGCGTTCAAATACTGCTCCGGAAACTTCCACGGGTCGCGATACTTGGGCACGGCGAGTTTGGCGGCCTCGGCGTCGCCGACGATCTTCTCGGTGGCCGGGTCGAACTTGATGGTGCGGCCAAGTTTGAGCGACAGCAGGCTCAGCACGATCGGCACGTCCACGCGGCAGTGATACTGCGGGGTGCAGCTCGGTTGCTGGCGCGACTTGATGCAGTCGAGCCATTCGCGCTCGTGGCCGGGCGAGGGCGGGATGGTTTTCTCGACCGGCTTGAGTTCTTTGTAGAAGTAGAGGACGCGCGCGGCCCAGTCCTTGGATTGTTTGCGCTTGGCCACCTCCGGCAGGATGAACGGGTCGAACGCCTTGCCCTCCGGGATGATCCGGTGCTCGCCGTAGTTGGCATACATGGTGCCGTTGAGGCCGTGGAAGTAGATGCCCAGCCGTCGCATCGGCACGGGGTTGCCGTGCAGGTCGAACCCGTAGCTGTTGGTCAGCGAGGACATCCAGGTCAGCGTGCAGTTCGGATAGCGCCACAGCACCTCGTGGTTGTCGTAGGCGTCGCCGTCGTCCTTGATGATGAACCGGCCGCCGGAACTGGTGGTCTCCAGCGGGAAACCGAGGTCGAGCGCCCACACGGTCAGGTCAATGATGTGCGGGGCCATGCCGGGCGTCCAGCCGCCGCTGTAAGCCATCCACGAACCGTGATGATAGGAGCCGGTGGCGAGAATGGAGTTGTAGGGGATCAACTCCGCCGGGCCGCACCAGAAGTTCCAGTCGAGCCCTTCGGGCGTCTTGGTGTCCGGCGGCTGGCGGCCCACGCCGTTCTCGCCCTGGTTCATGACGTTGAACGTGCGCGCGCAACCGATCTTGCCGAGGTAGCCGGCATGGATCAGCTCGACGACGCGGCGGTAGTTCTCGCTGGCGTGAATCTGCGTGCCGACTTGGCAGACGCGGTTGTGTTTCCTGACCGCGTTGCGGACGGCGAGGCTCTCGCCGAGGTGGAGCGTCATCGGTTTCTGGAGATAGAGGTCCTTGCCGGCCTCGCACGCCATGATGGCCATCAGCGCGTGCCAGTGCGGCGGCGTGGCGATGATGACGGCGTCCACGTCCCTGGCGGCGAGCAGTTCGCGGAAGTCGCTGTAAAGCTTGCACGTGTCCTTGTGCTGCTTGACAACCGCTTCGGCGCGCATCTTCCACACGTCGCAAGCGGCGGTGACGACCACGTCGGGATGTTTCGCGCAGTTGGCGAGGTTGGCGCGGCCCATGCCGTTGCAACCGATGAGGCCGATCTGGATGCGCTCGCTCGGCGGCGGTTTGCCGTCCTTGCCGAGCGCGGTCGCCGGAATGACGTGCGGGGCGGCCAGGGCGGCTGCGACGGTGGTGGCGGTGGTCTTGATGAAGTTGCGTCGGGTGAGGGCGAGAGAGTTGTTCGTGGTGGCTTTCATGGTTTCAGCTCCTGGCGGTTGACGGCTGACGGCGGATTCTTATCCCTTTGGGCGGCGGGGAATCAAGCAGTAGATGTTGGCCCGGCCGGCGTCGGTTTCGCCCGCGTAGATGCGTCCGTCGGGCAGGGCGACCATCGCGTGGAAGAGGCAGAGCTTGTAATGCGGCGCGACGATGCCGTGGTTCTCGAGGGTCTTCTTGGCCGGGTCATACACGAACAACTGCATCTGCGGAAATCCGCCCAGTCCCACGATACGGCCACTGGCGGCTTCGGCCAGCGCCGGGATGCGCGAGGAGCGCACGGGACGGCCGAGCAGTTCGATTTTGCCCTCGCTCGGCTTGAACCGGCAGAGGTTTGCCGGCAGCGACGTGCCGAACCAGACCGTGCCGTCGCGCGCGCAGATCGCCGAGTCGAAGCCGTTGTTCCAGGACTTGTTTTTTGCGGGCGAGACCGTGCGATACGGTTCCGTGGGCACCTCGATCGTCGTGCGCTCGAATGAGCGCCGCGCGTGGTCGTAGCGCATCAGGTAGCAACCGTCGGTCTTCACCGGCGCGTCTTTCGGCGCGAGCGCGCAATTCCAGCAACCCCACGTCACGCCGCTGGCGTCGCAGACCATGTTGTGGTGCGCCATCTGCGAGATGCGGCCGTAGTCGGTCACGGTATGCGACGCCAGGTCGTGGACGAAGAAGCGGTTGCCGGGAATCGTGTAGCCGGCGATGTAGCGGCCCTGCGGGTCTATGACCATCCCCTGAATCGCCTCGCCGCGCACCTGCGGGCCGAGATCGGTGAACCGGCCTGTGCCCGGCTGATAACGATACAAGTGTCCGCCCTCGTAACCATGACTGTGGAAATCGTGCGGGTAAGCGTCCGAAATGTTGAGTCCCTGCCCGATGTAGAGGCTGCCGTCGGGCGCTTTCACCAGCGCGTTGTGAATCTTGTCGAGGATGCCGCGCGTCTTCGGGTCGTCGGGATACACCTCGCCAAGATCGCGGATGGAATCGTCGCGCAAGTCAAGCGCCGCCAGCACGCGGCGTTTCCCCGTCAGCCCGCAGTAGATGCGACCGTCGTCGCCGAGCACCATTGCCGTGACCGCGTTGGCGTCGGCCACCGGCACCTTCATCTCTTTCACGTCGTAGGCTTTCATGGCTTGCTAATGGTCAACTTCGCGGGCATGGCCCATGCGGCCCACGCACCGGCCAGGGTCTGTTCGTCGGCCGCGCCGGCGTGAATCCAGAGCCGATGCTTGAGCACGAGAGGTTTGTCCCTCGCCAGCGGCACTTCTTTTTCGCCGGGGAAGGCGGGCATGACGCAGTTCAGTTTCGGATACAAACGGTGCTCGCTCGGATAGCCGGGGTTGGAAGGATGCTCGAAGAGCGCCACGCCGGCCACGCCTTGGCCGCCGGCGAACTTCCCGGAATAATCAATCCAGGACCGCCGCGGCTTGGCGTCAGCCGGATCGAGCTTCGCGTTGATGGTTTGTGCTTCGACGGGCGCGGCGCGCAGGCTGAACCCGCCGTAGCCGCCCTTGGGCCGGCCGCCGATGGCCACGCCGTCGGCCAGCGCCGTCAGTTTCACCTCGACGTCCACGCAGCGGCCTGTTGGCGTCCGGCGAAACACGCGAAGAAGGACCTCTTCGCGGACGATCGGGTCTTTGTCGCCCCACTTCCACACGTTCTCCGCTTCGAGGATCGCCATCACCGGCCCGGCTTGGGATTTGCGCACCGCCACCGGCCGCGACCAGACGCCGCGCACGGCCCAGATGTCGCGCACCTCGTCCCTCCAACGCGTCACAGGCCACGACCACCACACGCCGCGATGGTGCGGATGGTCCTTGGGATAATCGTCGGTCAACACTTCCCGGTCCGGCCCGTAAAGCGGATGAATGTAGTCGCCCCGGGCGTAGTTTGTGCCTGTTCCCGCGGGCACGGCCGTCGCGCCGAAGTTGTAGCGCAAAACGGGTTCGCGCTCGTCGGTGATGTCGTAGAATTGCCCTTGGGCGTCGGCTTGGATGACAAGGGGAGGGGTCTTGCCGGCGGATGTGTTCAACTGCAGACGTTGCTCGCCTTTCCACGCCGGTGGCATCAGCCACCAGAGCGTGCCGGTGCATGGCCGCGGGCCAGGCACGAATTGGGCGGGGACAGTTTGAGAAGGTTTGCCTGTTCTGGACAACATGAGTTCCGAACACGAAGTGGCGAGCTTGAACAACTCAACAT
>JAOACV010000370.1 GCA_026417675.1 Verrucomicrobiia bacterium | reverse complement strand
GGCCGCGCTGTGGCTGGCGCTGCGCTGGCTTGAGTGGCGCAGCATCTACTTCCCAATGCAACGCATGCTCACCACGCCGGCCGAGGCGGGACTGGTCTTCGAGGACGTGAACTTCACCGCGAGCGACGGCGTGAAACTTCACGGCTGGCATTTGCCACGAACCGACGCCAAGCTCACCGTCCTGGTCTGCCACGGCAACGCCGGCAATATCAGCGACCGGATCGATAAGCTCGCCATCTTCCACAGCCTTGGCGTCAACGTCTTCATCTTCGACTATCGCGGCTACGGTCGCAGCAGGGGCATCCCTTCGGAGCAGGGCACGTATCGCGATGCGTTGGCGGCCTACGCATGGCTGCGCTCGGAGAAGAAAGCCCAGCCGAAGCAAATCGTCCTCTACGGCGAGTCCCTTGGTTGCGCCGTGGCCGTCGAGGTGGCCACCCAACGCGACGTCGGCGGCGTGGTGCTGGAGAGCGGATTTACCAACGTGCCCGACATGGCTCGCGTCATTTATCCAATCATCCCGCTCCATTTGGCCTGCCGCTACCGTTACGACTCGCTGGCCAAGATCGGCCGCTTGAAGGCCCCGCTGCTGATCTTGCATAGTCCCGACGATGAAATCGTGCCGTTCGCGCAGGGCGAGAGACTCTTTGCCGCTGCGCCGGAGCCTAAACGTTTCGTGCGTCTGCGCGGTGACCACAACGGCGGCTTTGCGGTGAGCGAAGGAGTGTATCGCGAGGCTCTGCGCGATTTTTTCCGCGCACTGTAGGCCAGACCTGAAGGTGGAGCGCGTTCGCCGACGCGCCCGCCGTCCTCCATCCAAGCCGCGATCGCGTTCGGAGAACGCGATGCACCCGAGCGCATCACTCATCATTCCACCATCACCGTGTCGTCGTGCTCGTAGGCCGGGGCGCAGCAACAGAGAAAAACGAGTGGTTCATTGCCCGTGTTGGTGATCTGGTGGCACTGGCCAGGCGGGATGGCGATGGCGTCAAGCGGGCCGACGGTGCGCGTTTCGCCGCCGACTTTCATCCGGCCGCGTCCGTTGAGAACATAGTAAATCTCCTCCGTCTTCGCGTGATAGTGTTCCTGCGTGGCCGCGCCGGGCGGCAGCGTGGCCTCGGCGAGGCTTTGGTTGCGAATGCAGGAGTTGCGATAGGCGAGCAGCTCGCGAATCTGGGAACCGTCTTTCGTGACGAACGGCGTTGCGGCGTTGCGGTTGATGACATCCATGCCGCGATGCTAGTCCGCGAAATTCGGCTTTGCAACGCCCGCGCGAACGCCGCTAAAGTCGTGTGCATGCTACGCGCCGGCATCATTGGACTGCCCAACGTGGGCAAGTCCACGCTCTTCAACGCGTTGACCCGCAGCCACAAGGCGCCGGCGGAGAACTATCCCTTCTGCACCATCGAGCCGAACGTCGGCGTGGTCACCGTGCCCGACCCGCGCGTCGAGCGCGTCGCGGCGATCTTCAAGTCGCCGAAGGTGGTTCACGCGGCGATCGAGTTCGTAGACATCGCCGGGCTGGTCAAGGACGCGCATAAAGGCGAGGGCCTGGGCAACAAGTTCCTGAGCCACATCCGCGAGGTGGACGCCCTTGTGCAGGTCGTGCGCTGCTTCGATGATCCCAACGTGGTCCACGTCACCGGCAAGGTGGACCCCATCAGCGACATCGAGACCGTCACGACGGAGCTGGTGTTTGCGGACTTGGAGACGCTTGACCGTCACGCGCAGGTTGTCGCCAAGAAGCAACACGCGCATGACAAGAGCGCCGATGCCGAAATGGCGCTGCTGAAACGGGTGCAGGCGCATCTAAGCACCGGCAAGCCCGCGGTGATGCTCGACCTCACGCACGACGAACAGGCGATTGTCAAGCAGTGGTGCTTGCTGACAACCAAGCCGGAGATTTTCGCCTGCAACGTCGCCGAGTCGGCCCTGGCCAACCCGGAAAACGACCCGCATGTGACCGCCGTGCGCCGTTACGCGGAGACCCATCGCGCCTCCGAAGCAGTCGTCGTCAGCGCGGCGCTGGAGTCGGAACTCGCCGACCTCTCGCCGCAGGAAGGCCGCGAATACCTCGACAGCCTCGGCGTCAAGGAAAGCGGCGTCGCCCAACTCATCCGCGCAACCTATCGCCTGCTGCGTCTGCGCACCTTCTTCAGCGCCAACGAAAAGGAAGCGCATGCGTGGACCATTCGCGAGGGAATGACCGCCCCGCAGGCCGCCGGCGTTATTCACACCGACTTTGCGCGCGGTTTCATCTGCGCCGAGACGGTGACGTTTGCCCAACTCGACGCTGATGGCAGCATGCACGCCGCGCGCGAGCGCGGCCACATCCACCAGCACGGCCGTGACTACGTCGTGCAGGACGGCGATGTGATTCTGTTCAAGTTCAACGTGACCTAGCCCAGGCGGGGACGCCTGCGCTACCGCTCGCGCGGCAGAGGCGGGGGCACGCCGAGCTTGCGCGCGTCGAACTTCATTTCGTGTCCTTCCAGCACGCTGATCTCGTCCATCGGCTTGACCCAAAACGGCCGGGGCGTGCCGCTCAAAACGTCCTTCAACAGGAACGTCACACGGCGATCCCCGCGCACGAGATGGACCGAGGCGTTGGGCATGTTGCGGCGCGGGCCCCCCGCGCTGGCTAATGCCTGCTGCAAGGTCAAGCCCTCCTGCCACGGGTAAAATCCCCACTGACGAACTTCGCCACCAACGTAATAGCAATCGGTCGAGTAAGGCCCGAAAACGCGAATCCGCAGACCCGGCGTCGGCGGGATGCGCGCCCGGCGCGGAAACTCCTGCGCGATCGTTTGCTGGGTCCGGTGGCGCGTTTTGAACGGCGGCAGTCCTTCCGGCTGCCAGAGGCTCTCGTGGTTCACATATTCGAGATAGCGTTTTTCCAGGCCCGGCACGCCCACCACATCCACCTGCAACAGGTCGCCTTCGCGAAGGAACCCCTGTGGGTCCCGGCGAAACGTCCACGGCCCGCCGTAATTGGCGATCGCTTGGGCACCGGCGGCCTGCAACTCCGGCGTCAGCTCCAGCGGCAACTGTCCCACCGCAGGCGGGCCAGGCGGCGGACGTTCTGCTTCGCCCACGTCAACCACCTCGCCGCACCCGATCCATGCGAGGACTGACAACATCCCAAGCATCAATCGCTTCATTGCATCCGAACTTGTAAGGCCGAAGCCGCGCCGCTGCAAGCGCGGAGGTAGCTCCTGTTCGGAACAAACTTGCTTTTGCGATGGCTTCTTGCGATGAGACCGCCATGCAAACGAAGCAATCCGAAGCGACGGCTGACGCCAGCCTGAACCGCCGCAGTTTCCTGCGCCGCACCACCGCGGCCATCGCCACAGTTCAAGTCCTGCCCGGCTATGTGCTCGGTCTCAACGGCCAGACGCCGCCAAGCCGCAAGCTTAACATCGCCGGCGTCGGTGTCGGCGGCATGGGCCGCAACAACCTCAAGCGTTGTGCCGAGACGGAGAACATCGTCGCGCTCTGTGACGTGGACCCGAACTACGCCGCGAAGACCTTCCAGGATTATCCCGCCGCGAAGACCTACACGGACTTCCGCGAAATGCTGGACAAACAGAAGGATATCGAAGCCGTCGTCATCGCCACGCCCGACCACACCCACGCCGTCGTCGCCATGGCCTGCATGAAGGCCGGCAAACACGTCTATGTCCAGAAGCCGCTGGCCCACTCCGTCAACGAAGTCCGCGCCATGACCGAGGCCGCCCGCAAATACAAGGTCGTCACCCAGATGGGCAACCAAGGCCGCTCCGGCGAGGGCGCACGGCTCGTCCTGTCTCTTATACACATCT
>JAOACV010000036.1 GCA_026417675.1 Verrucomicrobiia bacterium | reverse complement strand
TTCCTGTATGTTCTCATGCCCATGCGGATGGCCTGACAGGAAGACGAAAAGGTAGAAAAAAAATAGTCATGGACTATTGGCAGGCGGGCAGGTAAAGTGCGCGCCCATTATTTTGCGACCCGCGAAAGAGACGCGGGGCGCCTAACACAGGAGACAACATGGCAGGATTGATGAATCGAATCGTAGTGCCGCTGGGTGTGCTCCTCGCGCTAATCGGCGTGGGGCTGACTTGGGCGGCCACTTCCAAGAACTCGAAGTTGACGAGCGAGCTGCAGCAAGTCCAGCAGGAGTTGAACAACCTCCAAAGCCGGCAGCCCATCTACGCGCGGGTGCGCCAAGTGGTGCAGGACTTCGTCCAATACGGGCAGGTGCAGCCGGCCCTTGATCCGTTGCTAATCAAATACGGCCTGAAGGCGCCGGCAGCCCCTGCGGCAGCAGCTCCCCAGCCTGCCGCCCAGCCGCCGCGGCCGGCGACAACGACGCCTCGTCCGGCCAAGGGTGGCACCAGCGAATCCGGGAGACAATAGCCATGACTCTACCTACTTCCAATCCCCCATCGTCCAGCGGCGTGGTAGTCAGCTTCTGCGTCGCAATTCTGGGTCTTTTGCTCTTCGTGCAGGGCTGGCTCGTCAGCTCCTATGTCGGCCAGCAGAACACGCAGATCAGCGGCGCGATCGCCGGCGGCAATCAGCAGTTGAACTTCATGCGGCAGTTCGACCAGAATAACCAAGCGTTTCTAGGCGATGTGCTGAACTACTACCAGCAGACGCGCGACTCGAACGTGATCATGATTCTCAACCGAGCCGGCATCAATCTGCAACAGCAGCCGCCAGCCGCCAACGGTGGCGCAGCCCCAACCGCGCCCGCAGCAACCCCAGCCGCAGGGAGCTGATCCACAAGGCACCGTAATCGGCGGCAGGCGACATCGCTGCCCGCGCCGGAGGAGGGGAGAGCGACTCTCTCCCAAGTCTTGACTTGGGAGTGAGTGCCGGCGCTGACAGGGTTTCCCCGCGCGAAAAAACTTCGCGCAAGGGGCAAAAAACCTTGTTTAACCTCTCCTTGAAGTAGGCTAGTATTGCGTCGCGGCGATGTATCTAGAGATTCAAATCCCGGGCTACCAACTGCTCGACAAGATCGGCGAAGGCGCGCGCGGCACCGTTTACCGGGCGCGGCAATTGTCGCTGGACCGGCTGGTAGCCGTTAAAATCCTCTGGCCGAAACTGGCGACCGACGCGGAATACACGGCCAACTTTCTTCAAGAGGCCCGCGCCGCCGCCAAGCTCAGCCATCCCAACATCGTTCAGGCCATCGAGGCGGGTGTCCATGAAGGCGTCTGGTTCTTCGTCATGGAGCTGGTCGAGGGAGGCAACCTCCACGAGTATCTCCTACGCTCGGGGCCTACCACCGAGCGCGAGGCGCTGGAGGTGGGCCTGCACATGGCGCAGGCCTTGGACTTCGCGTGGCGTCGGGCCGGCATCATCCATCGCGACATCAAGCCGGCCAACATCCTGTTGACTCCGGAGGGGCAGGCCAAGCTCGGCGACCTTGGCTTGGCCATGCGGCATGGTTCGCAAAAAGAAGCGGCTGGCTATGCGGAGGGCACGCCGCAGTATTGCGCGCCCGAGCAATGCCGCGGGGAGCCGAACCTCGACACCCGCACCGATCTCTAAGGATTGGGCGCGACGCTTTACCACATGGTCTGCTGTCGGCCGCCCTTCGACGGCGATGACCCCGCCAAGGTCATGGCCATGCAGATCACGCATCCGCCGGAGCCGCCGCACCGGCTCAACCCGAACATCTCGCGCGAGTTCGAGGCGATCATCCTGAAGTTGCTTGCCAAAGACCCGAACGACCGCTTCCAATCGCCCGCCGAACTGGTCGAAGCCATCGAGCGCTTGCGCACGCCCGCGCCGGTCGCCCAGCCCACCGCACCGATGCCGGCTCCGCGCCCGACCGCTGCCGTGCCCGTTGCAGCCCTCGCATCGTCGCCGTGGCGCCTGTTGGGAAGGTGGATCGGGCGTGGTGCGCTGAGCCTAATTGGGTTGGCCGCCGTCGCGCTAGCCGGCGTGTTTGTATTTCGGCCGGATTGGGTTCGAGGTAAGGTGGCAGACTTGTTGGGGCTGGCGCCCCCTGCCGCCCAAGCGACAAACATCGTCGCAAGCGCCGCTCAACCTGAACCGCTGCCCGTCGGACCCAAACGCGAGACTTTGGACACCCCGACACCGACAGACAAGACGGCGGAGACGCCTGCGGCTCCCGCAGCTCCCGCTACTCCCGCGGCTCCGCCGTCCGAAGAACCACCGGCCAAGACGCAGACAACCGCTGCCCCGTCACCGGAGGACTTGGAGAAGCTGCTGGAGTCGGCAGAAGCGATGGCCAAGACGAACAACTTTGTGGAAGCCGAAGCGGTGCTCCAGAAGGCGCTTGACCAGTGTGGCGACGCCCCGAAACTGCGCGCCCGCATCGAAACGGCTTGGCAGACCATTCAGACCGACCACATCGCCTACGAAAAGAAGCGCGCCGAGGAAGCCGCTGCCAAGGCCGCCTCCGACAAGGCCCGTCGCGAGCAAATCGAAGCCGACGCGCGCGCCCTCGTCGCGCAGATCGAACCGTGGGTCCGCGCTTTCTATCTCGAACACGCCCTCCAGCAACTTTGCGCGATGCTGGCCAAGACCAGCGACGCCGATCTGCGCGCCGCGCTGCAAGACAAGGTCACCGAACTGCAACTGCTCTGCGACTTGAAAAAGCAGCTTATCGCGGCCATCAAGAAAGGCCGTCTCCAAGCGCGCGCACTGCCCCTGACCAGCGGCAGCATGATTGAAGGCCGGCCTGCGGCGGCCGACGCCGACGGACTCAGCGTGGCCGTCGGAACGGGATCGGGGACCATCGAACTGCCATGGAACCGGTTCGCCGAGCCGGCCATCTACGCCATGCTCCAGGAGGCCTTCGCCACCGGCAGCGGCACCACCATGGCGGCCATGGCCCTCTACGCGTGGGAGACCGGTCGCGCCGAGGACGCCAAGCGATACTTCGATCTGGCCAAGTCGGCGTTGGGCGACAAACTCCCCACCGCCCTCAAACGCCGCGCCGAGCAGGGCTGACCGAGCCACGGAACAACTCGCGACCGACCATGAAACGCAAACGTCTCACGACCATTGCCACCGGCGCATCGGCCGCCGTCCTCATCGTCTGCGGCGCGGCGCGCGCACAGGCGCCGAGCGATCCGAAAGGCGGCCCCATGACCAACCAAGTCATCAAAACCGAGGAGGAATGGCGCAAGATACTGACCCCGGAACAGTATCGGGTGTTGCGCGAGAAAGGCACCGAGCGGCCCTTCACCGGCGAATACTGGAACAGCAAGGAGAAAGGCACGTATTGCTGCGCCGGCTGCGGCGCGGAACTTTTCAGCTCCGAAACGAAGTTCGATTCCCACTGCGGCTGGCCGAGCTTCTTTGCCCCTATCGACAAGGAGCTCATCGCGGAAATCCGCGACACCAGCCACGGCATGATCCGCACCGAGGTCCTCTGTGCCCGCTGCGGCGGCCATTTGGGCCACCTCTTCGACGACGGGCCTGCGCCGACCGGAAAGCGCTACTGCATCAACTCCGTCTCCATCAAGTTGAAGAAAAAGCCAGCGGCGAGACAGCCGTGATCGCGGCCGCCTACGGCGATTTGCTGACCGGCGTGGAGGTCGTTCCGGTGACGGGGTTGGTCGGCGGGTGAGGAGACCAAAACGCCGGCGCCCAGAAGATGTTGGTGCCGAAATCCTGATGCTGCTGGGGGTTGCCTTCGGGAAACTCGCTGTCGGAGCCGACACCGAACGCCTTCAGCTTGATCTGCCGGTGGAGGTTGGTTGGGAAGACGTGGGTCTCCTGCATGAGGTTATACCAGTTGCCCAGCGTGCGGTCTTGCATCGTCAGCGGCGACGAGAAGAAGTTGTCTATCCATTGCAGCAGCGTGCCGCGCGGCCCTAGGTCGCCGGGGACGCAGATGCCGAAGACATCGTTCTTCGGATGCAGACAGACGTTGTAGAACGTTGCGCCCGGATGCGCGGCGAGGTAAGGCACCACCGACGACTCGAGGTCGCGCATGCTGCAGGCCGCCGCCAGATAGACGATGTTGGTGTAGGGGAGGTTGGGATAGGAGCGGATCAACTCGTTGAGGACGATCGTGCCCATGCTGTGGCCGATCAACGTGATCTGATAGTTGCGGTTGGATGCCGCGATCAGGGCGCCGAGGTGGCGCATAAACTCCGCCACCGCCCCGGTCGGCGGCGAGGTCAGCCGTTGCCGCAATTTCGCCGAGTCGTTTCTTTCTTGGGAGACATCGAACTCTCCCGGCTGGCGGAACATCGTTCGCGTGCGGCGATACATATTGTCCCAAGCGCTGGTGCCGAGCGAGTCCAGCACGAGCGATTGGCCCGCCATCTTGATCGGCAGCGTCGCCACATACAGCCCCGCGCGGCCCACGCGCTGCCAACGGGGCCGTTGCTCGCCGCCCATGGAGACCGCGATGGCGTGGACCGCGTTGGTGGTGTATCGCTTCTGCAACTCGTGATAGATCGCGGCGGCGTTCAGCGCGTCGGGCGCGAGCCAGGCATTCAGCCACGACTCAGCGGGCCGCTCGGCCTTGTCGAGGAATTGGCTGAGGGGGGCGCCCGCCGCGGCGACGGGACGCAACAGGTTGTTAGTGGCCTGACGCAGCATGAATCTCGGCCCCGCCGACGCCAGCAGGAAACTCGAATCGGCCAGTTCCATCGTGTCGCTGCGCAAGTTCTGGTAGAAAACCACCGGCGCGCGCGTGATCCCGCGGCCCAAGTCGGCCAGCAGATAGAACGGCGCGGAGAGCCAGCCCGACCAGCCGACCACCTGTCCCTGCCGGACGCGGTGCAGATGCTCCCAGTAGCTCGAGAACAGGTCGGAGTCCCAGTTGAGGAAGATCGGGTAGTAGGCGGGCCGGCTGACCTGAAGTCTCCACCAGAGATTGGTGGCCCGCTCGAACGACTCCAGCCGCGTGTTCAAACCGCCGTGAACGAAGATCAGGATGTTGGTGCCGAGCGGACTCGTGGCAACCGAGTTGGTCAGCACCCGGAAATACTCGATCCAATCCTGCCTGTTGGTGTAGGGCTTCAGCCCCGGATGCAGCAGCAATCCGTCGCGGTCCACCGCCACGATGTGCTGCGTGAAACACGAAGCGGTGAACGGCAGGGGGTTGCCGCGCGTGTCTCGCAGTTCGCCGCCGCCTCGCAGGTAGCTGCGCGGATTATACGTCGTGCTGCACGCCGCAAGCCAGACGCACGCCAGCAGATACGCCGCCTTGGCCGCGCGTCGGGGCGAAGGAATCAAGCGTTGAAGCGGGTTCATGGCACCCTCTCTGCAAAGCCGGTTACTTCTTCACTTGCACGACGGCCCTGACGGCGTCCCGCTTGGCGCGATCGTTGACCGAGGTGGCGCTGAAAACGAACGTCTCCTCCGCGCCGGCTTGCGCTTGCGGATCCGGCGTGATCTCGACTCGGATCACGCGCGTCGCGCCGGGCGCGAGATCGCGGAGCACGTGAATCATCTCGCCCTCGGCGCTGACGTCGCTGGCCAGCGGCTCATCGCGCCCGCCGGCGAGGGAATACTTCAGCGCGAAGCCGGGGGCGCGCGTCGTGCCGTGCAGGATGAAGGAGTCGGTAAACTTCCCGTCGTTCTGGAGGCGCAGGCTGAACACGCACGTCCCGCCGGGGCCGGCGCCCTGCGCGCGTATTTGATCCTTCCCGTCCGGGCTGTAGCGGCCGTCGCCGTGGTAGCCGAAGTCCCATGGCTTGCGGATCTGCAGGTCGGGCTGGCTCGCCGGGACGATGGCGATGCTGCGCGGGTCGTTGTAGCGCCAGCCCGGATAACGCGCCGTCTGCGCCCGGCTGGCGAGGTTCACGCGAATGACCCCGCCGCGATCCTTGAACGCGCCCCGGTCCGCCACGAACAAATCGTCCGCCTGGCCCATCGCGATCCCCTGCGGCTCGGCAAAATCGCCGCCCGCGCACGCGACCTCCTGAGCGCCGGTGGCGGGGTTGATGCGAAAGATCACACCGCGGCTTCTCTCGGCGGCCCGCGTCTCGGACATCACCATGCTCCCATCGCCCGCCAGCGCGATGCCGCTGGTGGCCCGCGCGTCGGAGACGATCAGGTCGCCGTTGGCGGCCAGCGCGATGCCCACCGGCGCGCGCAGTTGGCCGCGCGAGACCACCTTGGCTTGCGCGCCGCCCTGGGTCTGAACGCGCACCACACCCGGCCCGCCGACCGCGCCGGGATCGGCCACGAACGCGAAGCCGTCCGCCGTCAGCGCGATGCCTTGCGGCTGGCCGAAATGCAGGGCGGAGGAGACCACCTGTTGCAAGCCCGACCGCGAGTTGACGCGCACCAGCCCGCCCGCCCCGCCGAAACCTTCCGCGTCCACCACCAGCAGGTTGCCGCCGAGCTCCGGTGCCAGCGCAACCGGGTCCACCAGGAACTTGCCGCGCGTGATCACCTTCACCGTGCCGTTGGCCGCGTTGACGCGCGCGACGACGCCCACGTGCGACGCTTCCGCGTAGGCCACGAAAATCGTCCCCTCCGCGTCCATCGTCACGCCGATGTCCACGATACCGCTGCTGCGCAACAGCGCGATGGTTTCCTCCTCGCCGTTGACCGGCCGCACGCGGTAGATCACGCCGCCCTCGTTGACGGCCCCGACGATGAGATCGCCCGCGTGCAGCGTCGCAGCGCACGCGCTCGGGGGAACACTAAGCGAAAGAGCGGCGCTGAGGAGGCCGAGCCAGCGCGACAGGCGCGAAACGCCGCGACCCCGATACCCCGCGGCGGATCGCGGCTTTCGGCGCAGATGGAGCGCGTTTTCCGAACGCGGTTCGTCCGCCCTGCACGTGTCATCGCGTTCCCACCGGAATTGATGATCAGCCGCCATGCGACATGGATGCGTTTGAAGTTTGAGTCTTGATGTTTCTCTGGAGTTTGAAGCTTCCGCTGCCGCTAGAACGCCTTCGCCGCCTTGCTCGCTTCGAGATAGCGGCCGTAGGCGTCATCCCACGCGGCGCGGTCCTTCGACGGCTCGTAGGTCGTCACCGGGAACGAGTTGCGCACCCCCCCGCGCGCCTGATCCAGCGGGCCGACGGCTTTGCGGGCGATGGCCTGCCTCAGGATGTTGCCGATGGCGGTTGCCTCGATCGGGCCGGTGACGACCGCGCGGCCCGTGGCGTCCGCGGCGAGCTGGTTCAAGAGCGTGTTCTGCGCGCCGCCGCCAACGATGTGGATGACGGAGACCTTCTGGCCGCGGCATTCCTCGATGCGCTCCAGCGTCCAGCGATATTTCAACGCGAGGCTCTCGAACGCGCAGCGCGCGATCGCGCCCTTGTCCTGCGGCACGGGCTGGCCGGTGCGTTTGCAGAAGTCCTGGATCGCCCCCGGCATGTCGGGGGGCGCGAGGAATTCGTGATGGTCCGGCTCGACGATGGAGACTAGGGGCTTGGCCTGCCCGGCCAGCGCGCGAATCTCGGTGTAGTCGAGCTTTTCGCCGGCGCGCTCCCATGCGCGACGGCACTCCGGCACGAGCGAGAGGCCCATGATGTTCTTCAAGAACCGGATGGTGCCGCAGACGCCGCCTTCGTTGGTGAAGTTGTAGCCAGCAGTCATGTCGTTGATGAGCGGCTCATCCAGTTCCGCGCCCATCAACGACCACGTGCCGCTGCTGATATAGACGTGGTCACGGCCGCGCGCAGGCACGGCGGCCACCGCGCTGGCGGTGTCGTGGCAGCCCGACGCGACGACCTGCACGGGGCCGAGGCCGGTGTCGGCCTGCACGCTCTTGCGGAGCCTGCCGAGCACGGTGCCGGGCTGGACGATCTTCGGCAGCATGCGCGTGGGGATGCCGAGCTTCTTCAGCAGCGCGGTGTCCCACGTTTTCTTGCGGGCGTTGAGGAACTGCGTGGTGCTGGCGATGGTGTATTCGCAGGCTTTCCTGCCGGTGAACCAGAAGTTGAACAGGTCGGGCATCATCAGGAACGTCGCCGCGTTGGCGAGTTGCGGCGATTTCCGGCGGGCCAGCGCGTAGAGCTGGTAGAGCGTGTTGAACTGCATGAACTGCAGGCCCGTGCTCGCGTAGATCGTCTTGCGCGGGAGCTTGCGGAGCGCGGCGGCCATCGCGGGCGCGTTGCGCGCGTCGCGGTAGCAGACCGGCGGGCCGATCAGTTCGCCGTCCTTGTCGAGCAGGCCGAAACCCCCGCCCCAGGTGTCCACGCCGATGGCAGCCAGGTCGCCGTGCCCCTGCCGCGCGGCGATGGCGCAGGCGTTCTTCAACTCGCCCCAAAGTCGGAACGTGTCCCAGTAAAGCGTCTCGCCGCAGCGGACGCCGCCATTGGGGAAACGATGCACATCCTCCAGTTTCAGCGTGGCGCCGTCGAAGTGACCGAGGACGGCCCGGCCGCTCTCGGCGCCGAGGTCGAAGGCGAGGAATTTCTGTGTGGCGGGCATGATTAGCTTTCCGATGGTTGTGGTTGTTCCGATCTGCGCCCCGGCTTCGCAAGCGGGGCAGCAATCGCGCGCGAGTATAGCGGCCCGCCGCGCTAGTGCAACCCTTGGCTGCGAACGGCGAACAACGATTCCATTATTGTTCCTGACGGCGCAACGAACGCACGCTTGGGATCTTTCGCCGAGGCGGCGGACACCGCCTTTGGGGGGGCCTCCGGTTTCAGGCTGCGAAACCGTTGGCGTTCGCGGGAAGTCAATTCAGCTCGCGATCAATCCACTCGAAGGCCGGTGTGCCGTGAAACACATGGCCGCCGTCATGGACATCCAGCGTGACCTTGTTGGGGACGCCAAAGACTTCGTAGGCCGCCCGGATGTCTGCGAACGCCGCCCGCGCCAGGTCGGTTGGGAAACCGCCGGGCGCTTTCTCTTTCAGTCCGTTCTCCAGCACCAGCGCGCGGGGCGCGACCAGGGCGAAGATGTCGCTGAACTCGAAATTCTCCTCCAAGCCGGGAAAATTCCAGCAGGGACAATGTCGGACCTTCATGTTGTCGAGCCGGGTCAACCAGCCGCTGCTGACGGCGACCTTGATGCGCGTGTCCATCGCGGCCACATACATCACCGTCTCGCCGCCGAGCGAGAGGCCTGCGGTGCCGATGCGCGTCTTTTCCACCTCCGGCAGCGCGCAAAGATAGTCCACGCAGACCATCGCGTCCCAGACGCGCTGGCCCATGAGGGTCCAGTCCTTCTGCTGCAACTCGTGGCTGCCGATGTCCGGCGCGATGACCACGTAGCCGCGCTCGGCCAGCGCCTTGCCATACCAGTAGATGCCCTCGCCGCGCAGCGCTTTCTCGCCCGTGCCGCCGTGACCGTGCAACGCGAGCATCGCGGGCGTCGCGCCCGGTTTCGCGTTCTTTGGCATCGCCAGCCAGCAGTGGACGCGACGGCCCGGCAACGACTGAAGCGTGAGTTCCCGTAATGTGTAGTTGGCGCCCGCGGGTTCCTCCTTTTTGAGCAGTTGCGGGTCCATCGGGACGCGATCGGGCCGCCTGCCGCCCATCATCAGGGCGAAGAGTTTCTCGCGCGCCTGCTGTTGCCACTGCCGCGCCTCGTCCGGATGGCTGGCGCGGAAACGCAGGGCGCGTTTGGAGGGCGGCGCATCGGCGAGGCCGAAGACGCACAGCCCCGCCAATGTCAGGCTGAGGACGGCATGTCGCTTCATGCTTTGCTGTTTTGAAACCGCATCAGTGTCGGCGTTCTTGTTTCGTCTTGCGTTTGTAGCTCACCGCGAAACCGTCGTCCATCGTCGCGCTGAGGATGACGGTGTCCAGTTGCGGATGATTCTTCACGAGGTCCAGATAGTCGCGCAGGTGTTTCTCGTGGCGGATGGCGTTGTGGCAGACCATGACGCCACCGGGTTGCAGTTTGGGGAACAGGACGTTGAAGTAATCCACCTGTCCTTCCTTGTCCGCGTCGAAGAAGATGAAATCGAACGGCCCCTCCAGTGTGCGCACGACCTTGTGCGCGTCGCCTTCGAGGCACGTGACGCGGTGGGCCAAGCCAGCCTTGGCGATGTTCTCCTTGGCTTGTCGCACTTGATCGGGCGCGATGTCAATCGTGGTCAGCTTCCCGCCCGTTTGCTCCAGACCGAGCGCGATGAAGATGGCCGAGTAGCCGACCGACGTGCCGATCTCCAAGGCGTTTTTCGCCCCTGTTGCTTCGACGAGCAGCCGCAGGAACTCGCCGTCTTTGCGGGGCACTTTGCGGACCCTGCGTCCCGGCGCGTCCAGCTCCGCGAGGACTTTCTCCGCCGCCTCGTTGCGGGTGGTCTGCGTTTGCGCGTGCGACGGGGCCAGCCCAGCCGACAAGAGCGCGGCGGCCAGCCATGCGACGAATCCGAACGGGCGGCGAGAACGTTTCACAAGCGTGGTTTCAGTTGGCGGCGGATTCTAGCGCACCAGGACACGGCCGTCGAAGCGGGTTCCTTCCAATAGGGCCGGGCCGGACGCGCCTTCTTTGCGAAAAGCCACGATCGTCTCGCGGCCGCCGCGCCGGATGCGAACGCCGGCGGCGCTGGCCCTGGCCGTGGCCGGGGTGGCCTTTCTCTCCTGGGGAGGCAGCGGTGACGCTGTGCGG